>CAUTNH010000001.1:0-60132 GCA_963540225.1 uncultured Acholeplasmataceae bacterium
AGGAGATGAAATATTAAATAAAAAAATATCTTTTGTTCCTAATAAAAGTTTAATATTTTTTTTAACTTCACCGTTTAAAGCGCTTATTTTTAAGCTATCTTTTATATAAGAATGATAGATATAACTTTTATCTAAATCTTTTAAATTATTATAGTAAAAATCAGCAAGGTTTGCGCTTTCACAAACAAGATAAATACATTTTCCGACTGATAAATTTTTATATAACTGTTTTATTATTTCTATTTTTTTAAATTTATCACAAGTTTCAACTTGATATAGATCTTTTTTAGAAATTATTTTATATATAAAATTATCTGGAATATATTTTTGAAATTTTAAGGAATTACTACTTTTTTTATCTTCTTTATATGCTTTTTCAATTAAACCAAGACTACACATTTTATTTAATATATTTTTACTTAGATTATATTTTTTTATATCATTAAAAAATATAATCTTATTTTGATTAAATAAATTAAGATAATCATTCATTTTATCGGTTAAAATTACAGTATTGAAAAAATCTTTTTTTATATAGCAATTACTTTTTAGATATGCTCTATTTTTATAAATACTACCAAATGAGACAATATTTTTATTTTTTAATATTTTTAATCTTTGGAATAAATCATCATCTATCGTTTTAATTTTTAATTTATCATTTTTAAACTTATCATATAAATCAAAAGGAAGTAGTGCTTTATCTAAAAGCTCTACTTCTTTATAATAATTTAAAAAAAGTACAGAAGGAATTAAATTAAGATAGACAATGTTTTTACTTATAAAAGTATTTTTAGAAATATAGTTGCAAAGCTTAATAAACTCATCACTTATAAAAGGCTCATCATCTATTACTTCTTTTACATATAATAAGTCGCTTCTTTCTTCATTAGTAATCTCAATTACAAATCCTAGTCTATCACAATTATTAAATGGAACAATTACTCTTTGACCTATCTTAATAATATTTTTTAAATTATCATCTACACTATATGAGTAGTTAAAATTTATGGATGCTGTTTTTAAATCAACTAAGATATTAGCAATCATTTATAATTGTCTTTAATTGCTTCTAAAATTTCTTCTATCTTATTTCCATATTCTAATGAATCATCATATAAAAAAGTTATATCTGGGAATTTTCTAATATCATTCATTTTAGAGGCAAGCTCTTTTTTTATCTTTCCTTTATAGCCTAAAAGAAGATTAGAAACCTCTTCTTTTTTAGTATTGCTATCGTTTAAAATTGTGTAATAAATTGTAGCAATTTGTAAATCTTTTGTTAGTCTTACTTCTGATACTGTAATATATCCTATTTCCTTAGTTTTAAAAATATCATCTAAAATTGTTGTAAGATGTCTATGAATTCTACTTTCTAATCTTTCAAGTGATACGCTCATAAATCTATCTCCTTAAGTTCATATATTTCAAGTCTATCATCAATTTTAAAATCATTATATCCTTCAATTGTAAGACCTCCTTCAAGACCTGCTTGAAGTTCTTTTTTATCATCTTTTAAATGTTTTAAAGATGCTATTTTATTTTCATATATAACCTTGTCATCTCTTATAACCTTAGCATATGCTTTTCTTTTAACAATACCATCGGTTATATATATTCCTGCAATCATTACACCTTTTGGAAGTTTAAAAGTTTCTCTTACAACAGCCTCTCCTATAACAACTTTATCATATTCTGGCTCAAGCATTCCCTTTAAGGCATTTTTAATATCATCTTCTATTTGATAAATTACATTATATAATCTAAGTTCAATATTTTTTTCCTTAGCCATTTTCTTAATTCCTGCTGATGGTGAAACGTTAAAATTTATTATTAAAGACTTAGATGCAACAGCAAGTAAAAGATCACTTTCCGTAGGAGCACCAACACCTGATGAGACAATATTTATCTTTAAATTTTCAATGTTAAGTTTAGATAATAAATTACTAATAGCCTCAATTGAGCCTTTAACATCGGCTTTTATAATTAAGTTTAAATTATCGTTTTCACTATTTAAATCACTTAGGCTTGTTGCCTTTTTAATTTCTCCTATTTTTTCTTTTTCTAAGATTTTTCCAACTTCAAGTCTTGCATCTTTTTCACATTTAAATACTCTTAATCTATCACCTGTATTAGGAACTTCATTTAAACCAGTAATTTCAACCGCTTGGCTTGGGGTTGCCGTTTTCAAGTTTTCAAGCTTGTCATTAGTTATAGTTCTTACTTTTCCTATGGTTTTTCCAACTAAAACATAATCTCCTTGATTAAGACTACCGTTTTTAATAATTATAGTTGCAACAGGCCCACGTCCTTTATCAAGTTTAGCCTCAATAACTGTTCCAACAGCGGGCTTATTAGGATTTGCTTTTAACTCTTTTAACTCAGATAAAATAAGTATTGTATCAAGTAGCTCATCTATATTTTTACCAGATTTTGCGCTTATTTCAACAAATTGATAATCTCCACCCCAAGTATCAGGAACAACACCAATCTCAGATAATTTAGTCATAACCTGATCAGGCTTTGCGCTTGGTTTATCAACTTTATTAATTGCAACAATAATCGGAACCTTTGCTGCTTTTGCATGATCAATTGATTCAATTGTCTGTGGCATTATACCATCATCGGCCGCAACAACTAAAACAACAATATCAGTTATCTCAGCGCCCCTTGCTCTCATTTCAGTAAATGCAGCATGTCCTGGAGTATCTATAAATGTTATATATTCATTATTTCTTTTAATCTGGTATGCACCAATATGTTGAGTTATTCCACCAAATTCACCTGAGACAACATTTGTTTTTCTAATTGTATCAAGTAGTGTGGTCTTACCATGGTCAACGTGTCCCATAATGGTAATTATTGGGGGGCGTTTAACTAAATTTTTAGGGTCTTCATTTTCATCAAGACCTAGTATCTCATTTTTTTTAATTTCTTCCTCGCATACAAATTTATAATCTGTATCAAGCGTGATTAACTCAACACAATCTCTGTCTAAAATAGAGTTTATATTTGCCATCTGCCCCATTGAAAGAAGTTTTTGAATAATTTCAAAAGGTTGCATTCCCAGTGATGATGCAACTTCTTTTAATGTCATATTTTCTTTATAAATAAATTTTTTTGATTCGTTTTTAGAGGAATTAGTTTTATTATTTTTCTTTTGATTTTTCATATTATCACATTCCTTTAAATTTTAAAATTTGGTCTTTAAAACCATCATCTAGAATTGCAACTACCTTAACATCTAAATTATTAAAAACACTATTTATAATAATATAGTCCATTTCAATAATTGAAATATTATAATATTTTGTCTTATCATAAAATTTTTTTTTAGTATTTTGGCTTGCAACACTTGATAAAATAACAAGTTTTGCCTTTTTTGTTTTTATTAAATCAAGAACAACCCCGCTACCATATCTTAAATTATTAGATAGTCTGCAAAGTCCTAAATAATCTTTTAACTTATTTTGCAATTTTATTCCTCATTATCGGGAGTAATATCAATTCCTTCGCCTTTTGCTTCTTGAACTGATTTAATATTTATCTTCCAGCCAGTTGCTCTTACTGCAAGTTGAACATTTTGACCCTTATTTCCTATTGCAAGTGATAGCTGGTCATCTGGAACAATTGCAAGTGCTTTTTTCTCAGTTGGATTTATATCAAGAATTTTAACAACATCAGATGGTTGAAGAGAATTTCTTATTAAAGATGCTGGATCATCAGACCATTTAAATAAATCTATTTTCTCTCCTCTTAAAAGCCCTTGAATACTGTTAATTCTCATTTTGCCCTCACCAATACATGCCCCAATTGGGTCTACATTAGGATCATATGATAAAACTCCCACCTTAGATCTATCCCCTGGATCTCTTGCAACTGCTTTTACCTCAACGATTCCTTCTTGTATTTCCGGAATATTTTCTTTTAAAATTGCAGCAACAAGTTCAGGTTTAATTTTTGATACATAAACACTTAGATGCTTTTCTTTTTCTTTATCAACACCTGTAATAATTACTGGAATATTTAATCCTGCATGAAGTCTTTCACCTGGTAAAATTTCTTTTTCAGGTAAAACTGTTGAAATATCATTTCCTATATCTAAAATACATTGACCATTTTCAATAGAGATTATTCTTGCTTTAATTACATCGCCTTCTTTATTTTTAAAGTAGTTATATAATCTTTCTTTAACAAGTTTATTTAAATTATCTCTAAAATTATTTTTTACAATTCTTGCAGAGGAGTGTGAAAAATTAGTTAAATCAACTTCTTCTTCTAAAATATCTCCTATTTTAGTTCCTCTTGGTTTAATTTTTTTAGCATCACTTAAAAGAATTTGAGTCATTTTTTGTAATGGTTGTTGGGTTAAATCTTTCTGAATTTGATAATCTCCCACAACTATTCTTTGCTTAAAAATTTTAATTGTGCATTTTTCCTCGTTTATTTCAACACGACAACTTCTTACACCTGCTTCTTTTTTACATCCTGATATTAGGGCTTGCTCAAAAGCATTCTTAACAAGTTCTCTTTCAATTCCACGTTCTTTAGATATTTCATCAAAATATAGTGGTAAGTTTTTTCTTTTCATTTTAAATCCTCACTGCTTTCCTTATTTTTATTGTTTTAACATACTTTATATTTATTTTTTTAACTTTATTCTTAATTTTATACTCTATTTCTAAAATATCATCTTTAAAATTAGATAATATACAATAACCTTTATAATAATCCGAGACAATATAAATATAGCATCCTATATTATTTTTTATATCATCAATTGTTTCAAGTTTATGTTCTAATCCTCTTGATGATATTTCAAGATAAGAATCATCTGGCATTATATCATTTATTTTATCAAGAATTTTAAGATGAATTTCTTCTTGAATTTTACTTTCAATCTCATCTTTATTTATTATAATCTCAATTATATTATCTACTCCATAATCGCTTTTTATCCTTATAGAATATAGTTTTAAATTATAATCAGATAATATTTTTTCACTTATTTCTTTTATTTCATCAATCAAAAAATCACCTTTTAACTCTAACAAAACGAGCGGAACAACTTGTTCCACTCGTATTAATTATATTATATATTATTATATTTTAAAATGCAACTTATATAATTATTTTTTAGCAGGTGCCTTTTTTGCCACAGGCTTTTCTTTGCTATCTTTTGCAGGTGTTTTTTTAACTGCTACAGTCTCAGATTTTTTTGCTGTGGTTTTAGGTGTTTCTTTTTTTACAGTCTGACTTACTTTTGAAGCAACTTCTTTTTTTACCTCAGGTTTTTTTACTGTCTCTTTTTTCAAAGGTTTTTTCTCTTCTTTTTTTGCTTTTTTATCAGCCTTTTCTGCAACAACTAATTCTGGAAGTTCTTTTTCAATATCTTTGAATTTTTCAGGAAGTTCTTTTTTCAAACCTTTTTTAGCCTGTAAAACTATTTCTGTAAACGCCTTAGGATCAGAGATTGCAATCTCTGATAGCATTTTACGATTTATTTCTATTTTTTCACGACGAAGTCCTGTAATAAATCTTGAATATGAAATATCATTTAACTTACAAGCAGCATTAATTCTTGTAATCCATAATTTTCTAAATTGTCTTTTCTTTTGTTTACGATCCCTAAATTGATATCTTAGTGATTTCATTACTTGCTCGTGTGCAGTTCTTACAAGTGCATGACGAGATCCAAAATATCCTTTTGCTTGTTTTAATATTTTATTATGACGATGTTTTTTTATAACTGCTGATTTTGCTCTTGGCATATTATCACCTTAGTAAAGGTTGCTTATCAAAGGTCTGATTCTTTTTTCATCACTCTTTGATATACCTTGTTCCTTTCTTAATCTTCTAATTTGGCATTGTCTTTTTGATGCTGCAAGGTGGCTTGTATATGCAGAGCCACGTCTAATTTTTCCACTTTTTGTAATCTTAATTCTTTTTTTAAGACCACTATGAGTTTTCTGTTTTGGCATATTATCCGTCCTTTTCTTTTTATTTTTTCTTTTTATTAGGTGCTATTATCGCAAATACTATATTTCTTTCTTGTGTAAGTTTTTGCTCAACAGTACCAAATTCTTCTAATGATGATAAAAATTTCTTTATTATTTCAAGACCTATTTCAATATTGTTTATCATTCTACCTTTAAAAAACATTGAAATCCTAACCTTATCGCCTTTTTCTAAAAACTTTTTCGCATTATTAAGTTTAGTGTTAAAGTCATTATCTTGAATTGTTGGTCCAAGCCTTACTTCTTTAACCTGAATTATTTGTTGATTTTTTTTCATTTCTTTTAATCTTTTTTGCTGATCAAAACGATATTTTGCATAATCCATTACCTTTGCAGTATATGGTTTTGTATCATTTACAACAACAACATCTAAATCAACACTTTCAGCATATGCTATTGCTTGGCTTTTAGACAAAATACCACGATTATTTCCGTTTTCATCAATCAATCTAATATCGCCATCAGGGATATTTTCATTAACTAAATCTAATGACTGATTTTCTTTTTTTACTTGTTTAATAAATTTTCCTCCTTTAAAATAAAAAATGATGCTATAAAAGCATCAAAAACCATAAAATTTATAAGTATAGATAAAATAAATAAAAAATTTATTTTCATATAATTTAAATTCGTGAGTTTTTACCCAAAGATATATCAATCAGGTGAGATGCTTTCTCTTTTCACAAAAAGTACAATAACACATTTTCTATATTTCTAATATAAAAATGCTTTACTTTTTATTAAATTTAAAAATATTGTAATTTAAATTGGAGCAGACAAGGGGAATCGAACCCCCATCTTAGCCTTGGCAAGGCCACATAATAACCGTTATACTATGTCTACATATTTTATTTAATAAAAATATAGCAATAAACATTATACTATTTTTAGATTATTTGTCAAATTAAAACTATATTTTTTAAAATTACATCTTACTTTTATAAAACATTAAACTTTATGCTATAATTTATAAGATGGTTCCGTAGCCAAGCTGGTAAGGCAGTGCTCTGCAAAAGCTCGATCATCGGTTCAAATCCGGTCGGAACCTCATAAAAGTATTTTAGTGGCAAAAGCCACCTTTTTTATCTTATTTGGTGGAGATGGAGGGATTTGAACCCTCGTATGAAATAAATAATATATTAAAATCTACATACTTATTTTATTTTTTATCTAAGATATCAAAGAAAAATAAACAAAACTTAAAATATCCTATCCTATAAAATTCACTAAATTATCTAGGCATAATTTAGTATAACCTACAAATATCTTTTAACCAGCAAGTAGGTATACTAGTTAAAAGGTTTCACAAATTATTATGCGAAAGCTAATTGTTGTGCATTATTTGCACGATAAATTGGGTTTGCATTTAATTAAACCTCGAGTGTTTAACGTGACTACTCACGGTATGCATTTAGTATACGCTTTATCCCAGCGACTCCTAAATCATCCCCATAAGCTTATTTTACCATATTTTTTTATAATATAAAAATTTGATATAATAGATATATGAAAAAGGAGAATATTATGAATAAAAAATTAAAACTAAACAAAAAAAATAATAATAGAAACATTGCATCAAATAATTTAGATAACAAAACCAGTCAAATTTTAAAAGATAAAAGAGGTTAAAATATGGAAAATATAGAAAAAAAAGAAGACGAACTAAATAATGATACAACATTAGAAAAAAATGATATAAAATCAAATCAAAATAAAAAAGTTATTCAAAAAGTATTTGCTATTTTTACTCTTGTTATATCAGTTATATATTTTTTACTTAGTATTTGGAACATAGCAAATTCTAGTAAAAATATATTTTTTATATTAACTACACTAATAGCATTTTCACTAATTCCAATATCAGCAATACTTACTGCTTTTACATTTAAAAATAAGAAGATTATGCCATTTCTAATTACTACTCTTTCAATTTGTTCATTTTTATTTTTAAATATTTTTATAAGATATATGTTTTTAACAGCATCCGGAACACCAATTGGTTTTCTAGTAATTTCTTGGCTATATAAGATGAATGGTCTTGGTTTAGGTGCTCTTGCAATAGTTTTAATTTGGGCACAACCTCTTGTATTTTCTTTATTTATTGTTCCTATAACTCTTGGAATTATTGCAATTTATAAGGAATGTAAAATAATAAAAAATAATCTAAAATAAAAAGGGCACCGCCCTTTTTTATTTTTTCTTTGTTTTATTTGCTTCCATTTCTCTCATAACAGCTCTTACTTGTTTTTCAGATGGAGTTCTTCCCATTTGTTGCATCATTGCTCTTATCATATTCTCGTTTATCGGTGGGTTTTTATCAAGATATTTTTTTATTACATGTCTTGCAAGAAAAAATCCAGCGATAAATCCTCCAATAACAAGTAAAATTGGAATAAAAATTAAAATATATAAATTTACATCAACTAATGCGTTTATTTTCAAAATCATATTATCTCCTTTTTAAATATATTATTTTATTTTCTCCGTAGTCTTTTTCTTTTATAATAGTAAAAAAATCAGGAATTTTAAAATCTATTTTTTTCAATGTCTCAACAACAACAATACTACTATTTTTTATAATATCTTCTAAATTTAATAAAGTATCATAATATAAATTACTAAAATATGGTGGATCAATAAATATTATATCAAATTTAATCCCTTCAGATTTTAAAGTATTTAAAAGATTTTTATAATCTAGTTTAAATAATTTAAAGTTAGTAAATTGCAGGCTATTTAAATTTTCATATATTATTTTATAACAATTTATATCTTTATCATTTATATAAGATATTTTAGCACCCCTGCTAAGAGACTCTAAGGAATAACTTGCAGAACCTGCAAAAATATCAAGTATAGCTAAATTTGAAACATCTCCTAATGTGTTAAATACAGCCTGTCTTATTTTATCCATCGTAGGTCTTATTTTAGCGGATTTTATAAATTTAATTTCTCTTGATTTTTTTGTACCTGATATTATTCTCATTAAAATTTTAAAATATTAGAAACCTCTTTTTTATCAAGAGATAAAATAAGTTTTTCAACTAAATTAACAGTTTCTAAAAAATCACTATAAGATATAACAGATGTATGTGAATGAATATATCTTGCAGGAACTAAAATTGAAATTACGGCAGCACCGCTTCTTGCATATTGCATTCTTGCAGCATCAGTTTGGCCACCTGACAGATATGAAAGCTGATATTTAATATTATTTTCTTTGGCAACTTTAATAACTTTTTCTTTTAATTTTTGATTTGGAATTAAACCACCATCATAAAATATTATCTGAGGGCCCTTCCCAAGCTCTTCGCCTTGTGGGTTATCATTTCCTGGAAGATCTGTCGCAAGACCTGAATCAATTGCAATTGCAATATCAGGATTTATATGATATGATGCCGTTTGAGCGCCACGAAGACCAACTTCTTCTTGCACAGTAAATGTATAATCAACTTCTTTATCTAATACATTATTTAACCTTTTAGCAACAGCAATTAAAACTGCTGTCCCAATTCTATTATCCCACGCTTTACCAAGTAAAAAATCATTATTTGCAAGTTTATAGAATTTTTGCATAGGACACACAAAAGAACCAATAGAAATCCCTAATTTTTCTACTTCCTTTTTATCTGATAACCCTAAATCAAGATACATACAAGATATATCAACTGGTTTTTCTCTTATCTCTTTTGAAAGAATATGAGGAGGAGTTGAGCCTGTAATTGCTATAACCTCATCTCCATTCTTAGTTTCAACAAGCCATTTTTGAGATAGCATAACCTGCGAATACCAACCTCCAATTGGTTGAACTTTTAAAAAGCCTTTATCTGTTATTTCTCTAACCATAAGGCCTACTTCATCCATATGCGCTGCAAGCATAATCTTAGGTCCAACATTTTTATTTTTTATATAAATTTGTGAACCAAGATTACAATTAGTTTTTTCAAAATTTTCATCTTTTAAAACCTCTTCAATATATTTTGCGACTTTTTTCTCATTTCCAGATACTCCTGATATCTCTGATAGATCTTTTAATAATTTTAAATAATCCATACAATCACCTCATCTATTATATAATAATTTTTTTATTTGGATACTTTACTATAATTCTTAAATATTCACCGTTTTTTTGTTCTGCTGAAAGAAGTAGTTTTCTTATTAGAATCTCAATTTTATTATTATCATTTTTTGAGACAAACTGAGTTTCTACAATTTTTTCCATATTAGATAACATATAGATATACGCTAGATTTTCTTCTTGGAATTTTAAAAGGTTGTAATTATCATCAAAATGAAAAAATAAAGAAATTATAACAGATTTTTTAAGTTCTATCTCCTTTAAATAATTAGCACTTTTTATTGCTCTTTGAATAATATAATTTTTATCTTTTGAAAACTCTCTTGGATATATTATATTTTCATCATCTACAATTTTATTTATTAAAATATCACTAAGAAGTTTAGATGCTAAATATTTAGAAAATCTTTTAGGTTTTTTATAATCCTTGGTCTTAAAACAAGTATAAAGTTTTATCTCATTTTTAAATACTTTATAACCTGTAATTATAAACTTATGATAATTTGCATAAATTAAAAACTTCTTAAAATGCATTTTAAAATAATCATAATCACATCTTATCTGGTATATTGCAATTAAATTATATCCACTAAGATAAATATATGGTTCATATAAGGCATTAGCAATTGTTTTTTCGCCTTTTTCTGATGTATATTCATAATCAAGAAAGCAGACTCTCCTGAAATAAAATATAATGTGAAAGATAATTAAAACTAACAAGATAACTAGTAAAACTAGAAAAAGTATCATCTTAATTTTAAAAGAAAGCATTTTTTCCTTAGCATTATAGACTAAAAAAAGTAAAAAAGGAATTGAAAATAAATTTAAAAATCTAAAACATGAATAAAAAGATTTTTCTTTTACTAAATATCCAGATATTAATAAAACTAAAATAATATAACTAACCATTATAAGATTTATATAAGGAAGTTTTAAAAAATCTCTATAAGGAACAGCATAATAAAAAGATATAAATACAGCCGATGATATCATAATAGATGATGTCATATTCCTTAAGAAACGATAAAAATGATTTTTATTATATAAAGAAAGTGATTCAGAGTGAAAGACTTTTTTCATCTCATTAGTATATGAGTAAAGCACATAACTATCATCTCTTACTAAGTTCCTAAGCTCGGTTTTTGTATTTTCCTTAAATTTAGTTTTTAAAAATCTTTCAAAAAATCTTAATGGATTTAAAACAAATAATATAGCTCCTAAAACCATTACAACAAGCTCATATTTATAAAGTGTATATATTAAAATAGAAACTAAGATAGCATAGATTAAATTTATTATTAGTTTAGAAAATCCACCTAGAAAAAATGTAGACATAATAAGAAGACATATAATATATGAGTATATATACGATCTTATAGAATAACTTTTTAAATAAATAATTAAAAGAGGCAATGAAATTGTAGCAGCCAATATAATTATTAAAGATGTAATAAGTCTTTTTTTTAAATTCATTAGTTTATTAAATTGTTATCTTTTTTTAATTGTTCTTCTATAATTTTTAAAGGAACGTTAACTCTATTTTTTAAAATAACAAATAAATTTATACAAATTGTAATAATAGAAAGTATTGCCATTAGTGAACCTAGTATATAATATGTTAAAGACATATAAAAACTGCTTAACTTTAAATTACTATTCTTAAAAAGAAAGATAAATATTAAATAAATAAGAAATAATACAAGATATGTATATGTTATAATTTTATTTATATAGTCATATTTTTTTATATATTTTACCGATATATCCTTTTTATAAAATGTGCTAAAAGAAAATATTGCAACAATTATTAATCCTATAAAACTTCCATATAATATTTTATATAAAAGACTATTTTCTCCCATTTTAGTAAATATAGAAAATATTGCAATCGTCAAAAAAAGAAAGTTATACATAATTATAACAATCATTGATTTTATACTAATATATTCTTTTAATTTCTTTTCATCCAACATATATTTATTATATCATTTTAATAGTTTATAAAAAATAATTTATCCAAAATGATTGGATAAATTATTTACAAACAAAATTTACTAACTTATTAGGAACATAAACTACTTTCAAAACTTCTTTTCCTTCAAGATTTAATTTAGTATTAGGATCTTCTTTGGCAAGTTTTATAACTTCATCTTTTTCTAAATTTATTTTGATCATCTTCTTGCCACGAAGCTTTCCATTTACTTGGAATATAACTAGGCATTCATTCTTTTCTAAAAGTAAATTATTCTCTTCTGGAAATGATTCTTCAAAAAGTTCTTTATTATTTTTTAAAACTTCCTTATTTATTTCTTCTGTTATATGTGGGCATATAGGATTAAGTAAAATTAGAAATTTTCTTGCTGCCTCTTTAGATATTTTTTTAATCTTATAAACACTATTAACAAATATCATCATCTGACTTATTGCGGTATTAAATTGCAGATTTTCATAGTCAAGTTTAACTTTTTTTATTGTTTCATTTAATATAACATCAAGTTTGGCTAAATCTTTTGTATCAGTTAAAAAATCAAACATATTTATGACTCTGTCAATAAATTTTCTACTCGCACTAATTCCTTGATCAGTCCATGATTTATCTTGACTAATTGGCCCCATAAACATCTCATATAATCTTAATGCATCAGCGCCATATAAATTTATTATCTCATCAGGATTTATTACTCTTCCTTTTGATTTAGACATCTTTTGACCGCCTATTAGAATCATACCTTGATTGTATAATTTATTAAATGGTTCATCACATTTAAAATATCCCAGTTCGTGCATAAACTTATGCCAAAATCTAGAATAAAGTAAATGTCCTACTGCATGTTCTGCTCCACCAATATATAAATCAACAGGTAGCCATTTTGATAAAACTGTATATGCTTTTTTACTGTTTAATTTAATAAAGCCATCTTTATTTTTTAAAAGATGAGCAATGTAATACCATGAACTTCCAGCAAGTTGTGGCATTGTGTTAGTATCGTAGTGATAATCTTTACCATCAATTTTAAAATTAAGCCATGTTCTAATATTAGCAAGTGGACTTTTTCCATCACCACTTGGTTTTATATTTTTTGTTTTTGGAAGAACAAGTGGAAGCTTATTATCGGGTATTTTATAAATATTACCTGAGTTATCAAAATAAATAGGAAAAGGTTCTCCCCAATATCTTTGACGAGAAAAAACCCAATCCCGAAGTTTATAAGTAAATGTTTTTTCTCCTTTTTTTAGCTCGTTTAATTTCTTAATAACTAAATTTGTTGCACTAGAATTATCTAATCCATTTAAAAAATCAGAATTTATATGACTACCATCGCCTTGATATGGCAAGGTATCATCTGGTGTATCTATTATTTTTATAATTTCTAAATTAAATTTTTTAGCAAATAAATAATCTCTTTCATCATGAGCTGGCACAGCCATTAAAGCACCTTTTGCATAATCTGCTAAAACATAATCAGAAATCCAAATTGGTATTTTTTTACCGTTTATGGGATTTATTGCATATGAGCCTGTAAATACACCTGTTTTAGTTTTATTAATTTGTCTTTCAACGGATGACATTTGAGATGATTTTTTTATATAATCAAGACAATCTTTTTTAAATTTATCTTTAATTAGATCATTAACTACCATACTTTCAGGTGCTACTACAAGATAACTTACGCCAAATATAGTATCAGGTCTTGTTGTAAATACTTCAACTTTTAAACTTGAATTATCTACATCAAAAATGATATTTGCACCAGTTTTTTTACCTATCCAATTTTTTTGAATATCTTTAATTTTATTAGGCCATGATAATTTATCAAGACCAAACAGTAATTTATCAGCATAATTTGTAATTTTTAAAACCCATTGTTTCATAGGTTTTTTATATACTGGATAATCGCCACGCTCTGAAAACATTTCATTATCTTTGGTATATATTTCATCATTTGCCAAAACTGTTCCAAGCATAGGACAAAAATTAACATCTACCTCTTTTAGCTCTGCAAGATTATTTTCATATAGTCTTAAAAAAATCTCTTGTGTTATTTTATAATAATCCTTATCACAGGTTGCAAATGATTTTTCCCAGTCAACCATCTTTCCAAGTCTTTTAAGTTGTCTTTTAAAATTATCTATATTCTTATATGTAAAATCTTCCGGATCATTTCCTGTCTCAAGTGCATATTGCTCAGCAGGAAGACCAAAGGCATCAAAACCCATTGGAACCAAAACATTATAGCCTTGCATTTTTTTAAATCTTGCATAAATATCAGTTGCGGTATATCCTTCAACATGACCTACATGAAGACCTGATCCACTAGCATATGGAAACATATCTAGTATATACATTTTCTTTTTATTTTCATCAAGTAAATCGACATTAAAAAGACCATCATTATACCAATGGTCTTGCCAAAATTTCTCATATTCTAGATGATTTTTTATTTTCATTTTTTTAAAAGTTTATTTATATAATCAACAACATTACCAACAGTTTTTAAAGTTGGTATAATTTCATCTTCAAAACGAATATTTAACTTTTTTTCAATTGCAGTAATTAAACTTATAGCATCAATTGAGTCAAGTCCTAAATCAGTTGTAAGATTAGTATCTAGGCTAATTTCTTTTTTTATTCCTAGCTCATCTAATAAAACGCTTTTTAATTCATCTAAGTTCATTTTTTATTCTCCTTAAGAAAATCATATAACTCTTTGAATATTTCATCAACATCGCCTTTAATAAATTTTGCGCCTGCAAATTTTATATCGTCTTTATTTATTAGATACATTTTATCACCCAAATAATATCTAACAAGAGCACAAGCAGGAAAAACCGAAAGTGATGTTCCAGCAATTATTAAAACATCTGCTTTTTCAATTTTATCAACAGCCTCATTAACAACATTAACATTGCTTGGCTCACCATATAAGACAATATTAGGTCTTATCATAAAACCATCTTCATCAACAGGATATGGTTTATCTTTTTGATTTATTACATATTCTATTGGATATTCTTTTTTTGATTCAACTGAATAATTTTTATAAATTGTTCCATGAAGTTCATAAACATTTTTTGAGCCTGCTTTTTGATGAAGCCCATCTATGTTTTGAGTTACAATTGCATCTAAAATATTTATATCTTCCATATATTTTAAGGTCTTATGGCAGTTATTAGGTTTTGCATCAAGATAGACTAGATTATCAAAGTAAAATTTAAAAAACTTCTCTGGATTTGAATATAGGAAATCTTTTGAAAGAATTTCTTCAACTGGTATATCGTTGTTTTGTTTTATAATTCCACTTGATGACCTAAAATCAGGAATTCCACTTTTAGTAGAAACCCCAGCACCTCCGAAAAATACAATTTTTTTAGAATTTAAACAATCATTAAAAAATTCAGTTTTTATATTTTTTTCACTCATATATTTATTATACTATGTTTTATTTTTTTATATATTTTATAACTACAAAAATACAAAATTATTAACTTTTACTCTAAAAAATTGATTTTTCCTAGGAAAAAATGACTTTTTTATATACTTTTTCCTAGGAAAAATCGATTAGGAATAATATTCAATGTTAAATAAAATCTATTGTATATCATAATATAATAAAGGCTGTAAAGATTTTTCACGCTTTACAGCCTTTTAGTTATTTATTTGGTTTAAGTAAGAATATATCATCAACAGGAACTACAAACATAAATCCTATTGCTGGTTTTTTAGATGGTTGAACAATCCTTCTAATTGCTGATACAACTTCTTCTACTTTTTCTTTTTTTAATACTGTAAAAATAGTTTTATTATTTCTTCCTTGATCAGTTAAATTTCTTTGAAAAGGACCATTAAAAAATAACTTTGAACCACTATCAGAACCTAAAATTGCCTGAGCAAGTCCTTGCGAGTCAAGAATTGTTGCCCCTTTTATATTAAGGGCTACAAATTCTTCTAGAATATCTTCTAAAAAATTTAAATCATTTAAAATTATAAAAAGTGCCTTCATTAACTTACATCTCCTTTTTCATAATTAGCTTCTATATCATGCATTTTAGTAAGCCTATCAAGACCATACATCTCACCTGATTTTGTAATTGCCATTTTAGCAAAAAGCGGACCCGTCGTCTCATAGATTAAAATAGATAAAAGAATAATTGTAGATATTATATCGACCGTTTTTCCAAAATCACTATGCTCACCAAGTTGCCTTTTTATTATTGTTAAAAGTCCAATAGAAACCCCGCCTTGGGGAAAAAGTGAAAATCCAATATAATTTCTAACTTTCTTATCATCTTTTGAAATAGCACATCCTGTAAATGCTCCTAGATATTTTCCAGAACCTCTAGCAAGAACATAAACCAGTGTAAGAAGTAATATAATATAACTTTGTTTAAGCATTCCTAAGTCAAGACTTGCGCCTGCTAAGGTAAAAAATATTATAAAAAATGGAGCTGAGAAATCATTTACTGTATCAAATGTCTTTTGTGGGTTTTTAGAAATATTAGAAACCATAGCACCTAGGAAAATATTAGATAAAAGTGGAGAAAAACTAACCCATTTACCACTAAATGTGTTAAACAAATGACATAGTCCTAGTGTTAAGATAATAAAACCAATTGAAAGACCCTGCAGTTCATCTTTATTATTAAGGATTTTTTTAGATATTATAGAAAGTAAAAATCCCATAAAAAGGCCAAATGAAACAGATATAATAATTTCAATAAATGGCTTTAATACAGTATACCAAATAGGAAGCATATTTCCGCCAGTTTGTGGAAATAGTGCACCTACAATTGAAAGAGAGATACCAAATACTATTATTCCAAATATATCATCAAGAGCAGTTATCGGAAGAACTGTTTTAGTCATCTTACCATAAGCACGATATTGTCTTATAACAAGAACAGTAGCGGCCGGCGCAGTTGATGCTGCAAGACTTGCAAGAAGAAGAGAAAATGAAATATTTGTTTTTCCTGTAAAAGAAAATGAATTGTTGATTTTTGTTTTCGGGAAAATAAAAATTAAAATAAATACAAAAACAATTGCAAAAAAAGTTTCAAAACTTGTTATAAGTGATACTCTTTTTCCCATCTTTTTTAAAGATGATATTCTAAATTCACTTCCAATACTAAAAGCAATAAAAGAAAGTGCAATGTCATTTAAAAATGATAATTTCTTACTATCATCTTTTGATATTATTCCAGGAAATCCATCAAATATAAGCGCCATTGATGGACCTAGTAAAATTCCAAATAATATATACCCTGATACATTAGGTAGTTTTAAAATTTTAGCGTATATCCCACCAATAAATCCAACAATCAAAAGTATTCCAATTTGAAATACTTTATAAAGTATTGGATCCATTCCAGGAATTAAAGTTGATAAAATAATAATAAGACCTTCTTATACATAAAAAGGCAATTTTAAATTGCCTTTTAATTTTATAAACAACTAATTATTTAATAATTTTAGTTACAGTTCCAGCACCAACAGTTTTACCACCCTCACGGATAGAGAACTTAGTACCGTTTTCAATAGCAATTGGGTGAATAAGTTCAACAGTCATTGCAGTATTTTCACCTGGCATAACCATTGCATCTTTACCACCTTTTAACTCTACAACACCTGTAATATCAGTTGTTCTGAAATAAAATTGTGGACGATAATTTGTGAAAAATGGAGTATGTCTTCCACCTTCTTCTTTTGATAGAACATAAACTTGAGCCTCAAATTTAGTATGAGGTGATACTGAACCTGGTTTTGCTAAAACTTGACCACGCTCAATATTTTCTCTTTCAATACCACGAAGAAGTGCACCAATGTTATCTCCTGCTTGAGCCTCATCTAGAAGTTTTCTAAACATCTCAATACCAGTTACAACAGTTTTTTGAGTTTCTTTAATACCAACAATTTCAACAGTATCTCCAACTTTTAGTGTTCCTCTTTCAACACGACCAGTTGCAACAGTTCCACGACCAGTAATTGTGAAAACATCCTCAACTGGAAGTAGGAATGGTTGGTCTGTTGCTCTTTTTGGAGTATCAATATAAGAATCAACAGCATCCATAAGCTCCATAATTTGAGCTTGAGCCTTAGCATCACCTTCGATTGCTTTAAGAGCTGAACCTTTAATTACTGGAACATCATCACCTGGGAAGTCATAAGATGATAGAAGTTCTCTTACTTCCATTTCAACAAGGTCAAGAATTTCTTTATCATCAACTAAATCTGCTTTGTTTAAAAATACAACAATTTTAGGAACACCAACTTGACGAGCAAGTAGAATATGTTCTCTTGTTTGTGGCATAACTGAATCAGCAGCAGATACAACAAGAATTGCTCCATCCATTTGAGCAGCACCTGTAATCATATTTTTTACATAATCGGCGTGACCTGGGCAGTCAACGTGTGCATAGTGTCTTTTATCAGTTTCATATTCAATATGAGAAGAGTTAATTGTAATTCCTCTTTCTTTTTCCTCAGGAGCACCATCAATTTGATCATATGCTTTCTTTTCAGCTAATCCTTTACCTGCTAGAACAGTTGTAATAGCAGCAGTTAAAGTAGTTTTACCATGGTCAACGTGACCGATAGTACCAATGTTAACGTGTGGTTTGTTTCTTTCGAATTTTTTCTTTGCCATATTATTCCTCCTATAATTTTAATAACATTCTTTAAATTTTAAACTAATAAATATTTTAACGCAAAACAGCAATTTTTGCAAATATTAAGAGTTTTTACTACGTTTTTTAACAATTTCATCATATACAGCTTTTGGTGTTTGCTGATAATGATCAAATTGCATTACAAAGTTTGCTCTACCTTGAGAGTTAGATCTTAAATTTGTTGCATATCCAAACATTTGAGCAAGTGGCACAAACGCTTTAATTGCAACAGCATTTGATCTTACACCCTGAGATTCTATTCTTCCTCTTCTTTGAGAAAGATCACCTATAATATTTCCAACATATTCATTTGGAGTAATTACTTCAACATTCATAATAGGTTCAAGAATTGCAGGAGCACCTTTTGTCGCAAGGTCTTTAATAGCCATTGATGCTGCTATTTTATAAGCCATTTCAGATGAGTCTACTTCATGATATGATCCATCATATAATGTTGCTTTAATATCCATTAGTGGATATCCTGCAATAATTCCTGAATCAAGCGTTTCAAGAAAACCTTTTTCAACAGCCGGAATATATTCTTTAGGAATTCTTCCTCCTACTACCTTATCAACAAACTCAAATCCCTTTCCTGGATTTGGCTCAAATTTAACTAGTATATGAGCATATTGTCCACGACCACCTGATTGACGAATAAACTTTTCCTCAACATCGCACGCTTTAGTAATTGTTTCTCTAAATGAAACTTGTGGTTCTGCAACATTTGCCTCAACATGAAATTCTCTACGAAGTCTATCAACAATAATATCAAGGTGAAGTTCACCCATACCAGCAATAATTGTTTGACCTGTTTCTTTATCCATATAAGTTTTAAATGTTGGATCTTCTTCGGCTAGTTTTTGCAATGCTATTGACATTTTTTCTTGGTCTTGTTTTGTTTTAGGTTCAATTGCAATATCAATAACTGGTTCTGGGAAAATCATAGACTCAAGTATAATATCATCATTTGCAAGAGCAAGTGTATCACCTGTTGTTGTTCCTTTTAGACCAACAACTGCTGCAATATCACCTGTTGAAACCTCATCAATTTCTGAACGGTTATTAGCATGCATTAAAAGAATACGACCAAATCTTTCTTTAACATCTTTTGTAACATTATTTACATAAGAACCAGTTTTCAAAGTTCCAGAATATACTCTAAAATATGTAAGTCTACCAACATATGGATCAGTCATAACTTTAAATGCTAATGCTGTGAAAGGTTCTTTATCATCAGCTTTTCTTATTATTTCTTTACCTTCATGATTATGTCCTACAACTGGCGGAATATCTAGTGGAGATGGTAAATAATCCAAAACAGCATCAAGAACAAACTTAACACCCTTATTTTTAAAAGCAGAACCACATAAAACAGGGAAAAATTCAACTGCTAGTGTTCCTTTTCTAATTGCCTTTTTAACAAGGTCAACCGAAATTTCTTCACCTTCAAGATATTTAATCATTAACTCTTCATCAAAATCAGCAGCAGCCTCGATTAGTTCATTTCTTTTTTCTTCTACTAAGTTTTTTAAATTAGCAGGGATTTCAATCTCTTTTGTATTTTCGTCAATTGATTCATCATATTTATACGCTTTACGATTTAATAAATCAATTATTCCGGAAAAATTATTTTCTGCTCCAATAGGCCAGTTAAGTGCATATGCTTTAACACCTAGTCTTTCTTTAATAGATGATATAGCATTTGCATAATCAGCACCTATTTTATCCATTTTATTAACAAATACAATTCTTGGAACTTTGTATTCTGTTGCTTGTCTCCAAACAGTTTCAGTTTGTGGTTCAACACCAGCCTGAGCATCTAATACTGTAACAGCACCATCTAAAACTCTAAGAGAACGAGATACCTCAACTGTAAAATCAACGTGTCCCGGGGTATCTATAATATTTACTTTATAGCCTTTCCAAAATGCTGTTGTAGCAGCTGATGTAATTGTAATACCACGTTCTTGCTCTTGTTCCATCCAGTCCATTTGAGCGGCACCTTCATGAGTTTCACCAATTTTATGAATCTTACCAGTATGGTATAAAACTCTTTCTGTTGTAGTTGTCTTACCAGCATCAATGTGAGCCATGATACCAATATTTCTTACTTTTTCTAATTCAATATTTCTTGGCATATAATCTCCTACCAACGATAATGTGCAAATGCTTTATTAGCTTCTGCCATTCTATGTGTATCATCACGTTTTTTACAAGATGCACCAATACCATTAGATGCATCAATAATTTCTTTAGCTAATCTTTCGGCCATTGTTTTTTCATTTCTTAATCTTGAATATTGCACTATCCAACGAAGTCCAAGAGTTTGTTTTCTTCTTGGTTTAACCTCAACAGGAACTTGATAATTTTGTCCCCCTACACGACGAGATCTAGTCTCAATTACTGGCATTACATTTGATAATGCTAGGTTAAATACATCTAATGGATTTTTACCACTTTTCTTTTCAACAAGCTCAAAAGCATTATATAAAATTGATTGAGCTGTTCCTCTTTTTCCATCTAGCATGATTGCATTGATTGCCTTTGTTACAAGTTTTGAATTATAAATAGGATCAGGCAAAACATCACGCTTAGGAACGTATCCTTTTCTTGGCATATTATCTCTCCTTTTCCTTATTATTTGCTAGCTGCTTTAGGTCTTTTAGCACCATATTTAGATCTTGCTTGCATTCTTTTATCAACCCCAGCAGCATCTAGTGTTCCACGAATTATATGATATCTTACACCTGGTAAATCTTTAACTCTACCACCACGAATTAAAACTACACCATGTTCTTGTAAGTTGTGCCCAACTCCTGGAATATAGGCTGTTACTTCACTACCATTACTTAATCTAACTCTGGCATATTTTCTCATTGCTGAGTTTGGTTTTTTCGGAGTCATTGTAGTAACTTTTGTACAAACTCCTCTTTTTTGTGGTGAATTACTCTTACTTTCTCTTTTTTTAAGACTATTAAATCCAAAGCCTAATGCAGGTGCTTTTGATTTGAAAGTTTTTTTACTTCTACCATTTGTTACAAGTTGTTGTATTGTAGGCATATTTTCTCCTTCCTTAATAACACATATCCAAGTGTTCCATTTTTATTTTTAATTTTTAAAATGGCCTTTTAGGACCATTTTTTTTTATAAACCTATAATATGATAGCATATTTTATGTATTTTCTAAAATTAAATGCTTTTATAAGCACGAGTTAACAACTTCTAAAACTATATCATCTATTTCATTTGTTGTTAAATCTTTTATATCATTATATTTAATAATATTATGATAAGTTATATATATTGTTTTTTTATAGTATTTTTTAAATCTCAGAGAATTTTTAATTGAAAAAGGCAATATATCAGATTCAGCCATTAAAGCAAGTTTATAAGCCGCAGATTTTGTATTAGACATTTTTTCACTATCGCGATTTTTAGTTCCACCTTCTGGAAAAACTACATAACTTATATTTTTTTCTATCATATTTGACTTTGCTGTTTTCAAAGATTCAACGGTTTCTCTTATATCATCACGGTTTATTTTTATAGCATTTAATTTTTTAAATATAAATCTTAAAATCCTACTTTTATATAAATCCGATTTAGGAGTAAAACTAATAGGTTCTTTACTCACAATTATTAGAAATATCGGATCTAGTTTTGCTTTGTGATTTCCTACAAGAAGTACTCTTTTATTTTTAAAATTTATCCAATTTGTATTTTTAACTTTAAAAAAATAAAGTGCTTTTGAAAAAAAGATTAAAAGTGATCTAACAACTTTATAGTTAAATTTAAAATTCTTATCTTTTGAAAGTAGTAAGACAAACAAAAATAACAAAAACAAAAGCAATGCAATTAGATAAAATGCAAGAGGAGATAGTAAAAAAAGTAAAATTATGTAATAGTAGTTTTTAGATAATATTAAAAATATTGTCGGTACTACAAAATATATACAAGTTAAAAAAACAGTTAACGTAAACATTTTTTTCTCCTTAAATTTAAAAAAAGTAAATCGCTTGATAATTCTTTTTTAACAATCTCAAAATCTTTTAAATTAAAATTATCTAAATAGATATTTCCGATTTTAAAATCTAGAATATATGTAAGATATATAAAATCGGTTTTTTCTAAAAGTCTTTCATACAAACTTTTACCACCTATTATATATAAATCTTCATCCAAGTTATTTAAAAAATCATCTAAGTTGCTAACTTGAATAATTCTTTCATCCTCTATTTTTTTATCTGATACTACATAAATTTTCTTATAATTAAACTTTTTTATTTTATATTCTTCAACTAATGAAGTATATGTGTTATATCCCATTATTACATTTTTATCCCTTGTAATATTATTGTATCTTTTTAGATCTTCTACATAGTGCCATGGAAGAATGTTATCTTTTCCAATAAGTTTATTTAAATCCATTGCTAAAACCATATAAATCATACTGCAACATCTCCTTTAATTAGCGGATGAGGTTTATAATTTTCAAGTTTAAAATCATCAAATTTTATATCGTCAATAGATTTAATATCATTTGTAAAAGTTATATTAGGAAGTTTTTTAGGTCTTCTTTTTAACTGTTTTTTTATCTGATTTAAATGATTTATATAAATATGAGCGTCCCCTATTGTATGAACAAATACACCTGGTTTTAAATTAGTTATTTTTGAAATAATCATTAAAAGAAGAGAATATGACGCAATATTAAAAGGAAGACCAAGGAATATATCGGCTGATCTTTGATAAAGTTGTAAATTCAATTTATCATTTTCAACTATAAAATGCATTAAAACATGACATGGAGGAAGAGCCATTTTATCAAGTTCTGGCGGATTCCAAGCAGATACTATCATTCTTCTTGATTCTTTATTAGTTTTTATTTCATTAATAATATATTTTATTTGGTCAAAGCCATTAAAATCTCTCCACTGTTTACCATAAATTGGGCCTAGTTCTCCATGTTTTTTAGCAAACTCTTCATCTTCTTTTATTTTTTTAGCAAATTCTAGGATATCTTCACCATTATAATTTGGAGTTTTCTTATAATTTAGAAAAGCCCATTCATTCCAAATTCTTACATTATTATCTACTAGATATTTAATATTTGTAGATCCTTTTAAAAACCATAAAAGCTCATGAACAATAGATTTAAAATGAACCTTTTTAGTCGTTAAAAGTGGAAAGCCTAAATCAAGATTAAATCTCATCTGATAGCCAAAATAACTAATCGTATCAACTCCTGTACGATTAGATTTTCTTAAACCAAATTTTAAAACTTTCTTACATAACTTTAAATATTCTTTCATTTTGCAAGAGTTAAAAATGCTTCAAGATATATAGCACCTGCTTTTATTAAATCTTTTTTAAAGATATATTCATTAGGTGCGTGCATAAGTGATTCTTTATTAGGAAATTGTGGTCCAAATGCTACTAGATTTTCAAACTCTCTTGCATATGTTCCACCACCTGTTGCAATTAGTTTTGTTTTTTTATCATTTGTATTAGATATATATATACTATGAAGTGTTTTTATAAGTTTTGATTTAGGGGATACAAAAAGATATTTACTATCTGATATTATTTTAGAATCATCAGATATATATTTTTTAATATTTTTTAATATTTTGCTAGGAGTAATATTTTTAGGATATCTTATATCAAATCCTATAACAATATCATCAGATTCCTTTTTTAATACTCCAATATTAATGGATAAATCTCCCATTAGTTTATTTTTTTTATTTATCTTTATTATTTTTCCACAAGTATCAAATTTACCGTCCTTAAAAATAAAATTAGACGTTATGATGTCAGAAAGATTAGATGAAAATCCAAGTGATTTTAAAACTTGAAAAAGCTTTAATATAGCAGAGATACCTTTTTCAGGAGTTGAACCGTGAGCTGATTTACCTTTTTGAATATATTCTAGTTTTTCATTAAATTTTTCATTAAGGACTAATTTACATTCTTGTGAAACCATATTATATGTATTACCGCCGAATACATCTTTTATTTTATCGTCTTTAATGTATGAATTTATTCTTAAAATACCTTTTTCAGAAAAAATTAAAGGAAAATCAGCATCTGGGATAAATCCCATAACAGGTTTTTCATTTACAATTTCATTATATCTTTTAACACATCTAGAACCAGATTCTTCATCAGTTCCAAATATTAGCTTTATTCTTTTATTAAGTTTTATATTATTATCTTTTATAATTTTTAAAGCATAATAACTAGCCATTGATGCACCCTTATCATCTAATGTTCCACGACCAATTAGTTTATCAGATAATTTATCATATATCATAGTAAAAGGATCGCTACTCCAACCATCCCCTGCTGGAACAACATCAAGATGACCTGCTGCAAGAATAAATTCTTTACCGCTTCCATAAGTTATTTCAAGAACCATGTTATCATAAATTTTATAATTAAATTTATCTCTCTTACATAAATTTAACATATAATCAAGTGCTTCTCTTGGGCCTTTTCCAAATGGAGTTTCATAATTTGTAGGATCATATTTATCAATTGATGAATCAATTTTAATAAGACCTGCCAAATCAGTTAAAAAATTATTTTCTTGTTTTTTAAACTCATCTAAGAAATTCATATTATCACCTACTTTATTTTATCATATTATTTGATTTTAAATTATTTATGTTAAATAGTAAAAAAGAACTAGAAAGTTGCCCTTTCTAGTTCTCCTTTAAGATAGCTTATTATTATGCCATAATTAGTTATTGGAATATTTTTACTTTTTGCTTTATTTATTCTATTTTCCATATTAAGTCTATCATTCATACATCCACCACAATGAATTATTAGGGAAAATTTTGATATATCATCTGGAATTGGACCGTTTGAAAATGTGTATTTAAAATCTATTCCAGTTTTATTTTTTATTAGTTCAGGAATTAAAACATTTCCAATGTCTTCATGATTTTTAGTATGAACGCATGATTCAGCAATTAAAATTTCATCACCTTTTTTTAACTTACTAATAACCTTTGCACTTTCGTAAAAAAGTTTTATATCGCCTTTTTGTCTTGCAAAAAGTATTGAAAAACTTGTAAGTTTTTTATCCTTAGGAACTATATTAGCAACTTCTTTAAAAATCTTGCTATCTGTTATTACTAAATCAGGATCATATTTTTTTATATTTTTGTTAAGATTAGAAAGAGAAGATATTATAGATGTAGTATTTTTATCACAAAGCGCTCTCAAGGTCTGAACCTGAGGTAAAATCAATCTTCCTTTGGGAGCTTCTGAATCAATAGGAATTACAAGAATGGCAGTTTTACCATCTTCTAAAATACCTTCTAAAAGATTTACCTCAGAATCATTTTTAAGATTATTTTTTATCTCATTAAATATCTTATCTTTAAAATATTCTTTATTGTTAATACTAAACTTTAAAATGTTAAAATCTAATTTATCATCTAGTAGATCTGATTTTGAAATTATAAAAATTACTTTTTTATTTTTTAAATAATCTCTATTTTTTATCTCATTTATAAAATTATTTAATTCATCATTATTTTTTATATTATTTTTTTTTATATCATCAAAGGAGATTAAATATAAAATAAGATGACTATTTAAAATATTATCTATAGTTTTTTTCACTCTTAAACTTCCAAGATAACTAATATCATCAATACCTGCTGTATCAATTAAATTAAATGCTCCAAAGCCTGCAATTTCAATTACTCTATTTACAGGATCTGTTGTTGTTCCTACTACATCAGATACTATTGATTTTTCAAAATTTATTAAACTGTTAAAAAGAGTGGACTTACCACTGTTTGCATTTCCAATTATTACAATATTTTTTTTATTTATATCTTTTTTCATCAAATATATAAATCTCTTTTACCATTTTTTAAAAGTTCAATATTTTTAAAAACTTGTTTTTCAAGTTTAGGATTATTAAAATTTTTTACAGTTTTTTTAATATATTCTTCCATTTTAATAATTAAATCTTTATCACCATAATCTATTGCATACTCCATTAGAGTAATTAGCGCATTATGATTACACATATAATGAATTTTACTAGCCTTTGCAATTTCCATAAAATGCTCGCCGGTTCTACCGACACGATAGCATGCAGTGCAATAACTTGGAATATAATCATTATCTATTAAATCATTAATTACTTCCTTAGGAGATCTTTGATCAAGCTTTTCAAACTGATCTATTTTTTCTTCCTTTAGAGATTTTTCATATCCACCAACACCAGTACAAGAGCCAGCAGATACTTGAGATACTCCATATTTTATTAACTCACTTCTCATAATTGCCGATTCTCTTGTTGATAAAATAAGACCTGTAAAAGGAACAGCAAGTCTTATAATTGCTACTAGTTTTTTGAATTCATTATCTGATACAATATATGGAAAATCATCCATTTTTATACCCTCAGCAGGTCTTAATCTAGGAACTGATATTGTATGAAAGCCAACACCAAATTTTCTTTCAAGATGCTCATTATGCATCATTAGTGCAAGTACTTCGAATTTATAATTACTTAATCCAAATAAAACACCAGCACCAACATCATCAATACCTGCTTCCATTGCTCTATCAAATGCAGTTAGATGATAGTTATAATCACCTTTAAGACAGTTTGGATGCATTTTGTTATATTGAAAGATATCATATGTTTCTTGAAATAGGATATATGTTCCTATTTCAGCATTTTTTAACTTAACATAATTTTCTGTTGTAGTTGCCGCAATATTTACGTTTATCCTTCTTATAACTCCTCTTTTATTATAAGTATCATATATTGCTCCTATTGCATCAAGAACATAATCTATTGGACAATTTATAGGATCTTCACCTGCTTCAAGAGCAAGCCTTTTATGACCCATATCCTCTAGTATCATTACCTCATTTTTTATTTCCTCTAATGTAAGTTTTCTTCTTTCAAATTTATTTTTATGTTGATAACCGCAATAAAGGCAATTGTTAACGCAATAATCACTTATATAAAGTGGTGCAAATAAAACTACTCTATTTCCGTAAATATCTTCTTTTATCTTGCCAGCAATTTTAAAAAGTCTTTTTAACTGGTCTTTATCTTCTATTTCAAGCAGGGTTGCAATTTCTTTATGAGTTAAACCTTTTTTTACCTCTGCTTTATCTAAGACTTTATCAATATCTTCTTTTGAAACTTCTTTTGCATCTTTTATAAGATTATTTATATAATCATAATCAATATGCATATTCTCATCAAATCTTTTTTTATTCATTTTATCACCTTTCAAATCAGATCTTCTTCTTTGTTAGATTTATAATCTCCTCGCATAAGGCAAGGAATATAGTTATTTTTTATTAGTAAATTTTTAAGATTATCTAAATTTTTACCATCTTCAGTTTTATCTATTTTTTTATTGTCATATAAATTATAGCACTTTGCAATATCAGATGGTGTAATATTAGGCATTATCACATTACATCCCGCATTAAGGCCTTTTATTGTTCCCATTAAGTCAGCTGTTGCAAGAGCAGTTGTTGCAGGAAGTAAAACATTTGGCAAAAGAAGCCTTATTAAAGAAAGTAAATCAACGGTTAAATCAGTCGAACCTTTTTTGTAATCTTTTAACTTAGTATTACTACTCGGAATAAAAGGTCCTATCCCAACCATTTCAGGATTTAACTTTTTTAAAAAAATTAAATCGTCTACATAATCTTTTAATTTTAAATTAAAAAGACCAACTATAAAACCTGCGCCAGTTTGATATTTTAATTTTTTTAAATTATATAAAGACTTAATTCTTTTTTTTGATGATTCGTTATGAAGAATCTTGTAAACTTTTTTATTTGATGTTTCATGGCGCAGTAAAAATCTATCAACGCCAGCATCTTTTAAATCTTTATAGTATGAATATGACTTTTCACCAATGGACATAGTTAACGCAATATTTCCAAAATTAGCCTTTATTTTTTTTACAAGTTCAACCAAAGCATAATCTTCTTTTTTTTCCTCACCAGATTGTAAAACAAAAGATTTATATCCAAGATTTATACCAAAAGATATAATATTAAATATCTCGTCATATGATAATTTATATCTTTTAATTTTGGAAAATTTATTTATGCCACAATAAGCACATTCTTTTATACAGTAGTTACCAAATTCAATTAAACCCCTTAAATATATTTTTCTACCATATATCGTATCGCAAATACTCCTTGCTTTATTATGTAAATATTTTCTTAAATCATCATCTATGTTTTCTAAAATATAAAGTAGTCCTTTTTTAGAAAGACTATGTTTTTTTTCTAGTTTATCAATTAGTTTAACTACCTTTTCTTTACTATTCATTTATAGTTTTTTTAGATATAGCAGTAGTAACTGTAATTCCTTTAATTTGTCCTAGTTTACCTGTTAAGGCATTTATTTCATCCATTGTAGCAAGACAGGTAATACTTATTACAGTTATATTATTATCTAATAGTGGTATACCCATTCTTCCACGAACTATTTTTTTATAATCTGAAACGATTTGATTAAACTCACTTTGGCTTTTTTTAGGATCTTCTAAAATAGCACCTATAACAGCAATTTTTTTATCCATATTATCTCTTCTTTCTTATTATATTTTAACATCTTATAATAAATTTATTATTCAGAATATATATTTAAATAAAATATAAATTAAAATTCAATATTATTTAATAATCTAGTACATAAAATAAAAAATAGGATGAACCTATTTTTTATTTAATATCTCTTTTACTTTTTTATCAATTAAGTCATATGCTTCTTTATTTTTATTTAAATAATCAAGCACACTATTTTTCCCTTGTCCTATTTTTTCACCATTTAAAGAATACCAAGAACCAGATTTTTCTATTAAATTATATTCAACCGCTAGATCAACTAATTCATCAATATAAGAAAATCCTTTTCCATAGTAAATGATTGTTTCGACTTTTTTAAAAGGTGGGGCAACTTTGTTTTTTACAACAGAAATTTTTACAACATTTCCTATAACATCTTTTTCAAGTTTTATCTGTTCACCTTTTCTTATATCAAGTCTTATTGACGAATAAAATTTTAATGCTCTTCCACCTGGTGTTGTCTCAGGAGATCCGTACATAACTCCTACTTTTTCCCTTATTTGATTTATAAAAATAACCACAGTGTTTGCTTTTGAAATAATTCCTGATAGTTTTCTCATTGCCTGACTCATAAGACGCGCTTGCAAGCCTACATGATTATCCCCCATCTCACCTGCAATTTCTGCTTCTGGAACAAGTGCTGCAACAGAATCTACTACTAATAAATCAATTGCCTCAGATCTTATTAGAGCCTCACTAATTTCTAATGCTTGCTCACCTGTGTCTGGTTGAGATAGTACAAGTTTATCTAAATTAACACCTAGTTTTTTAGCATATGTTGCATCTAGTGCATGCTCTGCGTCTATAAATGCAACCTCTCCACCTAGTTTTTGAGCCTCTGCTATTGCATGAAGAGCAAGAGTTGTTTTTCCACTTGACTCAGGACCGAAAATTTCAATTATTCTCCCCTTAGGATATCCGCCAATTCCTAAGGCATTATCAAGAAGAAGTGAACCTGTCGGAATTATGTCATAATTTTCACAAGTCTTATCTCCAAGCATCATAACAGAGCCTTTACCATATTGTTTTTCTATTTGAGCAATTGCTTTAAGCAAAGCATCGCTTTTTTTATTTTCCATATTATCACCTTTCATATATATAATAGTTTAAAAGATTTTTTTTACTCTTTTATATCACTGTCATTTTTTACTTTTAATGATTCTTTTAATATTTTTCTATTTTTTATAACATACTCAAATCCTGATACGATAGTTAAAATAACTGCAATCCAAAGAAGAATTATTGATAAATAAAAATCCTTTCCTCCAAGTAAGAATGAAATACTAAATTCTTTAAATGCTAAAACTATAATTGAAACCATCGTAAAGGCAGTTTTTATCTTCCCAAGCCATCCTGCTGCAACAACACATCCTTCTTCCATAAAAACAAGCCTAAAACCAGTTATTAAAAACTCTCTTAATAAAATTATAATAACTGCAACGATTATCTGTATATAAAGCCTTGATATATTTTCTTTAAATTCTTTATATGTTAGTAAAATTAAAAAAGCCGATACAACTAAAAGTTTATCTAAAATCGGATCTAAAAACTTTCCAAAAGTTGTCACCTCACTTTTCTTTCTTGCAAAATATCCATCTAGAAAATCCGAAAAAGAACCAATAATAAATAAAATAATAAATATAAAATGTCCAACGGATATAATATTGCCTTTTATTTTATAAATAGGCATTCCAAGTGGAAAGTCATAAATTCCTAAAATTCCAAATAATACCATTATAGGAATTATAAAAAAGCGTGAAATTGTTATTTTATTAGCTAAAGTCAATTTAATTCTCCTTTAAAATTTGATTTTTTTTATTATATTTGGTAAAATATCTAAGTAATATTTTAGGGAGGACATATGGCAAATATTAAGCAACAAATTAAAAGAAACAAAACAAATGAGATAAGACACCAAAGAAATGTTGCCTTCAAGTCAAAAGTTAAAACTTCTATGAAAAAAGTTGAACAAGCAGTTAAAGCAAATGATAAAAAATTAGCACTTGAACTTTTAAACTTAGCATATAAAGATTTAGATACAGCAAACTCTAAAGGTCTATATCATAAAAACTTTGTTTCAAGAAATAAATCACGTCTTGCAAAAGATGTTGCATCTATTAAATAAATTAAGGTATTTGATACCTTTTTTTATTTTTTAAGATTATGTATTTCTTGTCCTGCTCCCTTTTGATTTACATATTTGACATACGGTATTTTTTCTAAATTGCTTACTGGATATTTAGGATTTTGTCCTAGTATGTTTATATATTTAGAAATACTAAAATTTATATTAAACTCATCATTCAAGCGCTTGTTTAATGAGCATAATAAATTATATGTTGCATTTGCATCATCTAGTGCTCTGTGCGAATTTATTCCACTTACATCTAGTCTAGTAATTGCATCTTTTAATTTATGAGGATACGGATAAAAATCTTTATAAATTGCCATAACATCTAAAATAGGGTTTTTTAGTATAAAACTATTATTAAAAGATTTAATAAATCTGTCTAAAAATTTAATATCAAATTGCAAATTATAGGCAATTAAAATTAGATCGTCTGAAAATATTTTATAAATTTTATCATATGCATCTTTTTTACTAATTCCTTTTTTATCTAATATCTCGTCTGTAATATTAGTAAGCTCAACAATCTTACTAGGAATTGGAAAGTTTTGCTTAATTAAAATATTTTCCTCTTCTAATTTTATAATATCATTATCTTTTTTTTCAAGAAGAATATAGCCAATTTCAATTATTTCATCAACTTTATAATCAAGTCCTGTGGTTTCTAAATCAAATACTAAATATTTCATATTAACTCCTTATTAAAAATAACTCTAATGCATAGTTAGGATCAACATATCCTTTTTTTATCATATAATCTATTTTGGCAAGATATACTATCTTATCTATTAGATAATTTTTATCTGTTTTTTTTATATCATTTAAAAGATAGTAAAGTTGTCCACTACTTATATTAAGATAGCCTGCGATATCATCCTTAATTTTTCCTTTTTTTAAAAGTTTAATACAAACTAACAACTGGTATAATCTTTTAAATATAAGATTTAATATCTGAATTGGTTTTACATTTTTTAAAATAAGATTATTATATACTTTAATTAGGTTTTTCTTATCATTTCCCAAAAGATAATTTGAGATTTTAAAAATATTACTTTCTAAATCAGCCGATACTGCCGATTCTATATCTTGTTTTGAAATTATTTTATCATCTAGTTTAAAAAGTTTTAATTTAAGAGTCTCATTTTCAAATCTTGCATAACTTTTATTAACTTTTAAAAATAAATATTCTAAGTCCTCTTTTTTTATATTATAGCCATCTTTTAAAATATTTTTTTCAATACTTTTTAAATAATCATCATCAAGTGGCGCACTTAGGTTAGTAATTTTTACATATTTGTAAATTAGTGAGCAAATTTTTGAATAATCCTTTTTAAAAGGTGTATTTAGTTTAATTATAAGACTTATTGGGCTATCATCTTTTTTAAGATAATTTAAAAATATATCAAGCTCATAATCGCTTACATTTTTTAAATCATATATTCCACTTACAACAACAATCTTATTATCAGAAAAAAAAGATGGTGTTGAGATTTGCTCGCAAAAAGATGAAAAACTGTTTTCAGAAAAATCATACGAAAACAGATTATAATCAGTTATTTTATTTGTAAGTTTATTTATTTCCTCTAATACTTTTTTATCAAGTAAAAAAGAATCATCACAGTAAAAGCAGTTTTGATATTTCATATATCTATTATATCAAAAATAAAATAAAAAGGACAAAAGTCCTTTTTATTTTATTTAACTGCGACGAGTTCTAAATTATCAAATACTGGATCGTTTAATACATCAAATTCAACAGTATTGTCATTTTTTAAAACCCATTTATTTGTATCATCTGGAAGAAGTGGAGCACCAGTAAGACCACCGTTTGGATCTGTATCTTTACCTTGATAATCGTTTAATGTTCCACCACAGTATGCAAATCTTATCTCATATGGTTTTGGTTCTGGATTTGCTAAATCGGATAATCTATAAAGTTTAACTGTATATTTTGCTCTTTTAACAAATACATAAGTTACAACCTCATTTTCATCATTTAATAAAACTTTTCTCTTAGGCTTTTCATTTCCAAATGGATTAGTATATTCACTATAACCTTTGCCAAGACCAAGTTCTGGGAAGACCTCAGTTTCTTTTCCGATTTCTATTTTCTTATATAAAATTTTATAATCAACATTATTTGCCTTAGCCTTTTCAATTATTTCATTATCTGATAATGGATCACTACCGTTACTGTAAATAGGATCAATTGTATTATCACCTGGATCAGAGTATATAGTATAAACTTTTAAATTACCACGTTTTTTAACAGTTGTAATATTAAATCTAAACTCGTCTGAACCATTTTTATAAATTGAGAAGACAAACTCTGATGGTCTAATTTCTTGGCCTTTATATAAGAATTTATCAACCTCGTTATTTGCTTCTATTTTTTCATAAAGTTTCTTTAACTCCACTGAGAAAGGATCAGTTCCTGCAGCCAATGTTGAAAATCCTTTTCTATCTGAATAAATTCCTGTAACTTCAACTTGTTTTAAAGGATCATTTTCATCAAGAATAAATTTTGCTTTAATTTCTTTTCTTTTTATAGTAAGACGCAAGTTATATTGTGAACCATCTTCTTTAATTTTATCAGCAGAAATTGTTTGAAGTTTTTCACTATCATCAATTTCATAATCATCACTTAAATTTAAACTATCAAGTGTTTCTAGTTTATCAACTGAATCATAATCCCAGTTATACTCTTGATTTGCCGGTACAGTGATTGTTGAAAATTTTATTGTACTTCCGCTTTGATCGGTTGTGTCAAGCTGTTGAGCTGTGTTATCGTCTTCTGAAGTTTTTACATAATATGCATTTATTGTTGCTGTAATATTTCTAAATTTAGCCTCATATACAACCTCAGGACGATATTCAGATGAATTTTGTCCATAATTCCAACCAACAATTTTTTGATCTATTTCATCATGTTTAACATCTATTCCATCAACATTCCAAATGCCAGCAAATTTATATCCTGCCTTAATTGGTTCACCGATTTCATCTTTGTTAATATATTGACCATAAATATATTCTTTTTCCTTAAATAATGAGCCATCAGAGTTAAAGATTGTTTTAACTGTTTTTCTCTTAAAATAAACTATAAAATATCCTTGAACATCATCTTCTGTTGGAGTAGATTTTAACTTGTTATCTGCTGCATCATCCATTTCAAAGACATTTGGTCCTAGATTTTGTGGGAAGTTAGTAATCTGAGCTAAATTACGATAATTAGGGAAAATATTATTTATATCTTTTTCCTCACCTAACTCGTAGTCTTTCTTATCAGAATAGACTACATTTTCAAATACATTAGCACCATTTGCTTGATTGTTTTCATCATAAAATACTCTTGTTAAAACAAATTTACCGTCATTTCTATTTTGCCAGTTAGCAAACATTTCAAATTTAGTGTCGTTAGGATTTTGCTTGATAAGTTCATTAAAAGTATCGTTTTCTTTATAATCAGTTGAATTATAAAGATATGATTTAAAGAATTTATTTTTTAGACTTGGAATTTGAGAATGTGTTATTTTTTGATTGTAATAAAATTTTTGCTCATGTAAGAACTCACTACCTGCTATATAATAGAAGTTTATAACTATTTGTTTAACTTTTGTTGTAAAAATAATCTCATCATTTCCAACTCTTTTAATTTTTAAATTTACATCATCAATAGATTTATTAACAAGATATGATGTTTGTTCAGTATTGACCAAATTATCAATAAAATCAAAAGCTCTTTTATAGGTTTCATCAACATCATAATATCTTACATAAACAGATGTCATTCCTCTTGTCTCTTGTAAGTTGTAGTCAAAATAACTATCGTATCTTGTCATTTTGATTGGAACTTTTGAAAATCTAATTTCTGCTACATTTCCAAATCTTCCAAAAGTCACATCATCTGCAATTCTTTCATCAGTCTGATTTTTAAAATAACCAATTTCATTTCCAAAATCAGATGGGAATGCTATATTATAATCTGTTTTGTAACTACTTAACTTATCAACTAAAATATCATCTTCTTTACCACGAAGATTCGGAAGATTATCAAACTTCATCTCAGAAAATATTTTATTAACCATACTGTCAAGTTCACTTTCTGATATAGTCGGGTTTTCTTTTCTCTTATCTTCTTTAATTTTAATCTTATAATCTAATAAATTAGAAACAACTACACTAATTGAAACATATCTTCCAGATCTTGGATGAAGCCTAACAATATAATTAGATCTATTTATATCATCTTTTTTATTAACAAATATATCAAAACCTGGAATACTTGGTTTATCTGTTGAACCATTTACCTCTAAATTTCCTTCTGTAAGCCATTTATTAGCAAAATATTTATCAGGATCAGAAAATTGATATTTTTGAGGAAGTTGAAATTGTTGATATTTAGCATCGTTTTCACCGTTGCTATCAACTTCAACTGTTTGGTCAATATATTCATTAGAACCATCATTTGCAAGCTCTTCTTTGTTCTCGTTTAAGAATTTCAAAATTACTTTTTTTCTTCTAAATCTAGGTTCTATTGTAACATTATAAAGTTTATTTTCTGCTTGATCATATCCACCAGGAATTTTTTCTGTTCTAATATTTTCAAAATCGCTTGTAAATACTTCATTTGTTCCAGCAAGAACAAAATCAACTAGCTCATAAAACTCTCTTGCCTTTTCAGTATTTGTTGCAACTCTTCTAATTACTTTTTTAGTTTTAGGATCAATTGTTTCTTCAAACTCAGTTGATGGATAAATAAGTTTTTCTTTTAACTTAGCTAAAAAAGTACTATCTCCTGTGCTTGATATATATTTTGTATAACCACTTGAATATTCTGTCCCAAGAATTGATACTTTAATATTTTTACCACCAACTCTAGCATTCGAAGCATATGCTCTTATTTCGTTATTTCTTCCTTGCCAATCATAAAGATCTTTTTTATCTTTAATCTGAGTTGCTCTTGTTGAATCAAAATACCATTCTTCCATATCTTTTCTTAAAGCATCAGTTAAATCTTGTGTTGAAATTATATTTTTAGATAATATTCTTTGTTTAAATACAGATTCAAAACCTCTACCTTTTTCAACAAAATCTTTATAATCTGAAAACTTCATATAAGTTGATTGATTTGTTGTCTCATTAGCAGCCTCACTTGCATTAGGAGAATAAATTGAGACAATATTTTTAAAATTTATCTCAAGTGGTAAAATTGCATATTTTCTTTCTTTAACAAAGATAACCTTAACTCTATAATCCGTATTAGCCTCATTAAGACTACGAGAGTTATAAATTGCTTTTAAATCAAGTTCTTTAACATTAGCATAACCTTTACCGCTTTGTTTTAAAAACTGAAACTCAACACTTTGTTTAGGATTATAATAATATTCATTAAGTGTTGTAAGTTTTTTCTCGAAATCATCAGGCGATAAAACAAGTTTACCATCATTTCTCTTATCTGGTGTTTTTGCTTTTACACTATTTTTTGTATCAAGTTGCATTTTCTTTAAATCAATGGGAGTAACCTTAGTTAAACCAATATATGCGCCTGCTGATATACCAACCACTAAAATTGTAATTAAAATAATAACAATAATTGCAAGAATCGAAAACTTCTTAGCTTTTTGTTCTCTGGTTTTTTCCAAAACCATAATATCTTGTCTTTGAGTCTCATATACAACAAGAGCACCAGCACCATCTTGATTAGATGAAATTGGAGCAATATCAGTAGATAAGTCTTGCTCAAGATTTTTAAAATTTTCAGGATCGAATTCTTCTGCTATAACTTCTTCATAAACTTCATTTTTATCGTCTATGTCATCGCCTATTCCATTTAGTCCTTGCTCAAACTTTTCTTGCATTTTCAAAAGTTCGTCATCCCTTTTTTTTCTTTTTCTTTTTCTTCTATTTCTTTTTTAGCTTTTTCAAGCTCTTCACCGTGTTTTTTCTTTAACTCTTTTGTTTGTCTTTCAAGTTCTTCTTGTAATCTTACTTGTTCTACTAAAACTCTTTCATAAACCGTTTCCTCATCCGATATAGGAATATTCATCTCATATGCCCTATCACTTTCAGGACAGCGATAACCATCTTTTGTAGATTCAGCACGTTGTAAGATATACTCAATCATTTCTTTTTTGTTTAACTCACTACCTGTTTCAAGCCCGTTATCAAGTGCATATTGTCTTATATCTTTAACCTGCATCTTAGGCATTTTTTCACTAAATTCAGTAGTATCAACACCCATCGCATTTAATTTTTCTAATACATAAGCCCCAATTGTAGATTTGTTTATTTTTTCAGGAATGCTTATTCCATATTTTTCACCAATTGACATAACCTGCTCTTTTGTTGCGGAGTTATATATTACAGGTCTAAACTTATCAACTTTTAAGCCATCAAGAGTTCCTTTTTCATCAACAAAGAAAGGACAAAAACTTTTTATAAATTCTTTTATTTTTACATCTTTTTCACTTATATCTTTATTATTGATTGCAAGAGTAATTACTTCATCAAGTGCTTCTGCATAATCTGGAATACTTCCCAAATAAATAATAAGATTTCTTAAAAACTTTGTAGCAAATATTTTATTTAAGTCTTTATCTTTAAAATATCCAAAATAAAATGCCATTTGGTCTTCTGAAAAATTATTAAACCATAAAAGACGGTAATTAAGTCTTGAATCAAGAGTAAGACATTCAGATCTCGTCCTAACAATTCCAGGGCGAAGTGCAGCACGCATCGCATCCATTCTTACCTTTCTTTGAAGTTTAACATTATATTTTAAAAATGTATCGGTTATTTCTTGAGGTGCGATATTAGTAAGAGTTTTAGCAATTTCTTCAATTGAATATACAACACCATCTTTTGTTAATTCTTGACTACTTATATTTATTGATACCATCTTATTCTCCTTTTTATTTTATAAACTAAAATCTATACTATTTATATTTTTTATAAATAATATAGAATTTTCAATTCTTCAATTTTAAATTAATAGTTTGTTTTTCTTACCTTACCATTTAACTTATGGATTAGAAGACTACCTCCATAATTTCTTACAAGATCATTAGCATACTCAATTGCTTCTTGTTGGGTATCAAAGTATTTAATAGATCTTAGGCTACCAGAAAGTCTAACACGCCATTTTTTGTAATTTTTACCTCTTATTTTATTTTGAGAGACATGATAAATCTTAGATTTTTTTATCTTTTTTACAGAAGGCATTTAAAACTCTCCTTTTTTATTATATATATTTTAACATAATTAAAAAGAGAATGCAAAAGAATGCATTCTCAAAAACTCGTTTTCGGGCGGATTTGAACCGCCGATCTACGACTTAGGAGGTCGTTGCTCTATCCATCTAAGCTACGAAAACATTTAAATGGATAAATCTATTTTACAATATAATTTGTAAAATCTTTATTTTTTAATATCTCAGATGCAGCAGTTTTATCAAGATATAAACAAACATTATTATGACTTTTTAAATAAGATGCCGGAAAATTATTTGTTATATCACCAAATACAAGTTTTTTTATAGGTTCTATTTTTTTATCTCCTGTTGCAATAAGACAAATCCTTTTCGCTTTTAAAATATCCTTAACACCCATAGTAATTGCACTTTTTGGAACATCTGATAAATTATTAAAAAAGCGAGAATTATCTTTTATTGTTTGCATATCTAAATATACCATATGGCAATTTGAATCAATAGAAGTTCCAGGCTCATTAAATCCAATATGACCATCTGTTCCAATTCCTAAAATTTGTATATCAAATGCCCCTGCTTTATTAAGCTTTTTTTGATATCTTTTAATTTCTTTATCAACATCTTTACATTTTCCATCAATAAGATTTATATTCTTTTCCAAAATGTTTATATTTTTAAATAAATTATTCCACATAAAATAAGAATAACTTTGCTCATCATATTTACCAAGGCCTATATATTCATCAAGGTTAAATGTTTTTAAGTTTATATAATCAATGTTTTCTTTTTTAAAACCATCCGACATTAGTTTATATAAATTCAAAGGAGATGATCCAGTTGCAAGTCCCAAGATAGGTTTTTTAAAATTTATGATTAAAGACTTTATTTCGCTATATAAATCTTTATATAGCGTATCAATATTTTCATATATTTTAATCTCAAAGTTATTTTCCATATACGATATTTCCTCTTACAATTGTTTTTACTATATTAAAATCTTTATCAAAAATTGCCAAATCAGCATCCATACCTTCTTTAATTATTCCTTTCTTATCATCTATTTTTAATATCTTAGCCGAATTATAAGATAGAATTTTTGAGGCTTCCACTATTTTATTTGGATATATATTTAAGAAGTTTTTTAGCGCTACATCTTGTGTTAAGATACTTCCTGCAAGCTGACCTGATTTAAGCCTTGCTGTACCATCTCGGATAAAAACATCTTGTCCTCCAAGAGATCCTTTTTTAATATTTGCACCTTGTGCCATCATTGCATCTGTAATTAGAATAATATTATTAAAACCTTTAATTTTAAAAAGAAGCTCTACTGCCTCTTTGCTTACATGATGCATATCAAGAATTAACTCACAAAAAATATCATCACCTGATAAAAGCATTGCACCTACCATATTAGGATTTCTATGATCAAATTTAGACATTGCATTATATGCATGAGTAAATAATGTCGCGCCATTTCCAAGTGCAATTTTTACCTCGTCATAGCTTGCGCTACTATGTCCTAGTGAGACAATGATGTTATTTTTTTTACAATAATCAACTAGTTTTAATAAATTCTTTTTCTCAGGAGCAACTGTAATAATTTTAATAATGTTATTTTTATTTATTTTCTCTAAAAAAGAGATGTTTATATCTTTTACATAATTTTCATTTTGTGCACCTAGCATTTTATTTGATATGAAAGGTCCTTCTAAATTTACTCCGAGTATATTAGCATATTTATTTTCATTAGATGCATTTATAATAGTATTAACTGATTTTTCAATACTTAAATAATCCATAGTCATAGTAGTAGGTAAAAATGAAGTCGTTCCAAATCTTGTTATACTTTTAGATATTTCTAAAATTGATTTTACATCTCCATCCATTGTGTCAAAAAGATTACTTCCATGGATATGTTGATCAATAAAGCCTGGAAAAATATAACCATAATCTTTATTTATAGTATCTTTAATAACTTCGACATTAGAAATCATTCCATTTTCTAAGTATAAATTACCAAAAATAACCTTATCAAATAAGACAATATTAAAATTTTTATAAACCATTAAATCACATCCTATATAATTATAGCACTTTAAATTTTTAAAATTAACAAATTTTAATATTTTTTATATAATTATTATATGAAGTGTAAAAAAATGTTTATTTTTGTAATATTAATATCTTTTTTTCTATTTTTAACAAATTTTTTAATTGTTAAAGCTTTTTGGCTTGGAATAAACAATCCGACTAATGAAAAATCTAATAATCAAATTGAAATAGGTAGTGCAAAAAATATTAAAACTAGAATTGGCTTATCTAATTTAGAAAATAATCAAAACAAAATACTGTTGCCTAAAAACACAGAAAATATTCAAAAATTTGAATATAAAAATGATAAAGAGTATGTAAATGAAATTACATTTAAAAAAAGAATAATTTGGAAAGAGAACACTACCCCTTATATAGTTAATGATGAATATAAAAAAATATTAAAAGTAAGTGTTAATACTTATTTAAAAAATATTCCACAATCTCCCAAAATACCACTTGATGAAGTTTATAAATTATTTAAAGTTGAAATAACAGGAAATAATCAAGAAATTAAATTAAATGACCCAAATGGTGTAGTATGTGAGTTTAAATTTTATTATAATTCATATAATCAAGATGAAGAATATGATAAAAATAAAAAATTATATGATATTTTATATCTTAATGATATTATAATAGAAATTGTTTTTGAGGTAGTTTATGCTTAATAAGAAATTATTTTATAAATCTGCAATTTATATAATTATCTCAACTATATTATTTGTCTTAACAATTTCACTAAGCGTAGGTGCCTTTTTTGTAGGTGATATATTAAAGCCTAAAAATATAGAAGATAAAGATAGTTTAGGTGTTTTAAACTATCCTTATTTTAAATATAAAAAATATGCCACAAATACACCTTATAGTAAAGATGATATTATCCTAACTAGTGAAAATGAATTATATCTTGTAAACAGAGATATCCCAGCAGATGATCCTTGGCATGATTACAAAAAATTATATACAGGAAATTTAAATAAGCCATCTGAAAGAAAAAAAATACGCTATTATAAAATTGGTAATGGCTTTTATTCAAGAAATATTTACTATGGTGGAGATTATATATATGATAAAAATAATAAAAAACTTTATTCTGCATCTGATAGATATGTGCCTCATATAGCTGGAAATGAAGTTATGAATACTTATGATTTTCCAGGAACAAGTCCTAATTGGGTTGTTAAACCAATTGATGGTATATCAATTTGGAAAAGATATAATATCTATCAAAAGTATGATATCGTATATTATAGTAATAACTACTTTTATCTTTTTGGAAAAGATTTTTCAGTTAATAAAACTCCCTCAATCCTTCCTACTAGTATATGGAAAAGGATATTTGATTTTGATGATAACAAAGTATATAATAAATATGAAATAATTAAAGTATATGATAAATTTTACCAAGCAAGATTTGATGGTGTAGTAGGTGCTGCTTATAATAGTACTGCGCTATGGCAAGAAATATATCCCAGAATATAAAAATGGTTGACCAAAGTCAACCATAATTTTTTTTATACGATGCGAGAGGGATTCGAACCCCCGACCCACAGCTTAGAAGGCTGTTGCTCTATCCTGCTGAGCTACCGCACCAACAAATATTAGTATAACATTTTTTAATCTTTTTTTAAAATTTTATTAACTTAGATAATAACTTTTTATTTTAACTAATTCATTTTTTTTATTCATTGGAGCATTTTCAATAATTTTATCTATTCTTTTTATCATATAATCTTTATATTTTAGATATAATTTATCATCTTTTAAGTATAAGCCTTTATATAATTGGCATTCATCAAAATTCATTTTCCCAGTTTTACATTCAATTATTTCATAATACTTATTATTTTCAAATACTAGTTTTTCAAAGGTTATTTTAAAATTATTACATAATAAATATCTTCTTAAAATATCAGTTTTTAAATTACTTGATAAGATATATGTCTTATTTATTGGAGCAGTTTTTAATATTGAAATAATAGTATAAGCACCAAGACCTGAAATTATACAAGTATCAAAATCAATTTCTAAATTATTAAAATTATCTGCTTTTATAAATTCTACATTATAATTTTTTAAATTTTTTTTAGCATTTTCTAGTGGTCCTATTTTATTATCAATAGCATAGGCTTTTTCTACTTTATAATTTTTAAAGCACTCTAAAAGACATAAACCGTGATCGCAACCAAAATCAACTAATTTTTTGGACTTGCTTGCTAGTTTAGAAATTTCTAATAATCTTAAACTTAATTTACTTATCATAAAACTTAGCAAGACCTCCATCTGATGTTTCACGGTATTTTTTCTTTAAGTCTAGACCTGTTTGATACATAGTTTTAACTACCGTATCAAATGAAACTTTTCTTGTATTAGGTAAAAAGAATGCTAAAGAGCAAGAGTTTATAGCTCTTAAAGAAGCAACAGCATTTCTTTCAATGCATGGTATTTGAACATATCCCATAATAGGATCACATGTAAGACCGAGTTGATGTTCCATAGCAATTTCAGCGGCATATTCGACTTGTTCAATTGATAAATTAAAAAGAGTTGCGTGCGCTGCTGCAGCCATTGCAGTTGCACTTCCTATTTCTGCCTGACATCCTGCAACAGCACCAGATATTGATGCGTTTTCTTTAATTATATTTCCGACTAATCCTGCAACAGCCAAAGCATTTATTATTCTATTTTTTTTTATAAAACTATATTTATTTTCCATATAATATAAAACAGCGGGTAAAACTCCACAAGCACCACATGTAGGAGCGGTTACTATTATGCCACCAGATGCATTTTCCTCAGATACAGCATAGGCATATGCACTTATAAGTCTTGTTTCAGCAACTTCAGGTGCCTCATTTATTTTTTTATTTTCATAAAGAAGTTTTGCTTTTCTTTTAGTTTTTAATTTTCCAGGTAAAATGCCATCTTTTACAAGACCACGTTTAATTGCATCTTTCATAGTATTATATACATTTTCTAGATAGTCTTTAATATCTTTATTTTCATATTTATAAACATAATCATATAATGTAATATTATTTTCTATACAGTATTTTTTTATATCTGAAAAATATCTTAAAGGATAAATATCTTTTTTATCATCTGAAATATTAAGATCTCCTCCGCCGATACTTATAAAATCTTTTTTTATTACCTCATCACTGTTTGTATTTTTGGCAATGAATGCAAAAAAATTAGGATGAAGATTTTTATCAATTTTTCTTATAATATTAACCTTTAATGGCTTAAATATACTTTTTATAACAGAATATGTAAGATGCCCATTACCAGTTTTGTTAAGAGAATTATAAAAAATAGCATCTATTATATAGTTATTTTTAGTATTTAAATATTTTTTAAAAATATCAGCAGCCCTTGAAGGAGCCATTGTATGAGAGCTTGAAGGACCATATCCAATTTTAAATATTTTTTTTATTGTTTCCATATAAAATATTTTACCATATTTAAAAGCAATATACTTTATATATATTTAAAATATGTTAAGATTATTAAAGGAAGGAATGTGATTTTATGGCTAAAAAAGAGGCTAAAGAAGAAAAGATGTCAAAGACAGAATACTGTTGTGATGATGATTGCTGCTGCGGTTGCAATGAATCTTATTGTTCTTGCGGTTGTGGTTGCTCTTGCGGTTGCGATGAATGTCGCGAATGCGATGGAGTTTGCACATGCCCATGCGAGAATTGTACATGTGAACATGCAACACCACTAATTGGAGATAAAGCACCTGAATTTCACGCAAATACAACTCAAGGTGTAATTCATTTTCCAAATGATTATAAGGGTAAATGGGTGATTTTATTTTCTCATCCTGCTGATTTTACACCGGTTTGCACAACTGAATTTATGACATTTGCAAGCAGATACCAAGAATTTAAAAAACAAAATTGTGAACTTGTAGGTCTTTCAATTGATTCGATTTTTTCACATCTTGCTTGGCTTGACAAGATTAAATCTTTACAATATAAAGAAATTAAAAATGTAGATGTTTTATTTCCACTAATTGATGATATTGATAAAAATGTTGCCTATAGATATGGTATGATACATCCAGCATCTAGCACAACACAAGCAATTAGAGCGGTATTTTTCATTGGACCTGATGGAGTTATTAAAACAATTCTATACTATCCTTCAAGTGTTGGAAGAAACTTTGATGAACTTTTAAGATTATTAACTGCTCTTCAAACAGTTGAAAAAGAAAAATGTGCAACACCTGCCGATTGGAAAAAAGGCGAAGATGTTATTGTTCCTCCTGCAACAGATATGAAAACATTAAAAGAAAGAAAAGAACCAAAAGATGGTATGGTATGTCAAGATTGGTTCTTATGCTTTAAAAAAACTAAATAATTTTAGTTTTAAATAAATTAAATATTTTTTATTTTAAAAAACCCCTAGCCTTCAAAAAAGGTTAGGGATTTTAAATTATATTAATAATTATTTCATAAAAAATAGCCTTTCGGCTATTTTAAACTAATCTGCAAGAGAACCCATTGGATCCCATGGTTTAAGTTTTTTAGATTTTTTCTCAAGAGCTTGAAGTTGCTTTTCAGTTAGGTATTTTTTGTTAACAACTGCTTGAAAAACATATTTATCAAACCATGAATCACTTGCTATATAATATCCTTTATCTCCTTGTTTATCGCCCCAAGAATTTTGGATTTTCCATTTATTAACCTTACCTTGAATTTCATTAAATCCTGTAAGTGTCATTGCGTGATTCATCTGAGCAACACGATAATCAAGTTTTTGAGCTTTACTAAGTTCAAGGTTTAATCCAAGTGTATGTTCGAAATCATACTGACTATCATCCCAAATACCTTCTGTTCTTGTTCCATCAAATGAAACATCAGAACCAAACCAAACTGTTTCTTTATCTTTTAATTGTTTTAAAACTGCATTTCTTAACTCACCCATTGGAAGGTTTAAATGAATTATCTCATCCCCGCCAACAACATTTCCTAAATACTCAATAGAAAAAGTATTGTAATATGGTTTATCAACAGTAGGAGCATTAATTAGTGATACATAATCATCAAGATTAACTCCAACATAATCCTCATAAAATTTTTTTGGTGTAAGATTTTCTACACAGAAATACTCATCTTGTTTTGTAACATATTCAAAATTAAATTTTTTAGGAGGTAGTCCTAGTGTTGCAACTAATAAATTATATAACTCTTTTAAAGTTACATCACGAACACCAGCAATTTTATTTTGCTGACCAGATGCATATAACTCTCTTGCATCACACGCATATTTTCTTAATTTAATATTTATTAAATGATTTAAATACATTGTTGAACTTGATGAAACGCTTTCAGGCATAACCTCTTTTGGAACAACTCCATATTTTTTAACAATATTAACAAACATTTGCCATTGTCCACCGTCTTGAATACCTGTTTGCAAAATATGTAAAAGAGTTCTGTCATCTTGTTTTGATGCTAGAAAATCATTTATTGATTCCATAAAATAATTTATTTTTTCAAGTTTATCATAAAATGCAACATAATTTTGTGAAAGTTCAAATTTATTTAAATTTAATTTATTGGCTGTAAACTCACGTAAAAAATTACATCCAGCAAATATCCAGCATCTACCTGATTGTTGTTGGTTTGTAATAGGCAATGTCTTAATCTCATTAGAAAATCTAAATTGATTATTTGCTTCTGCCTCCATAACTCTTGTAACATCTGATATTTTGGATTTAAATAAAACCTTTCTTAGAACAACTTGAAGTGGATCTTTTTTATTTTGTTCTTCCAATTTTTGTAATATATTTTCATTTATCATAAAATCACTCCTTAATTTATTTTATCATATTTATAAATAATATAATTATTTAAATAACTTTTTTAACTTTAATTACCATTTTTAACATAATATCTTATTAAAAACCCAAAGTCATAGACTTGGGATTTTTTTATTAGTAATTTTTTAATGCTTTATAACTTACTTTACAAGCTCCATAGTGTTTTTTTCCATCTTTATCAGTAAACTTATACCCATAAACAAAAGTGTACTCTAAGCCCGAACTATTAGAATCCTTAAATGGATTATTTTCATATACATCAATTTTAGTAGTAGCATTATTTGTTGCAATAAGTTCTCCTGTTTTATAATATAAATAAACATTATTCTCATCTTTAAATTGTAAAAATAAAGATATTTGCCCTCTACTTAAAAATTCTTTACCATTTACTTTAACTAATGCTTCCTTAGGATTATTAGTTAATATATAATAGTTCATCATATCATCATGGAAAACATTTAAATTTTTATCAATACTATAACTATCTTTTGCAATATAGTAGTTTCTTGCAATATATTTATCTTCTACTATATCGTAAATATCAACTTTTCTATTACTAGAGCTAATAGTAAGACCATTACTTATTACAAAATATCTACTATTATGAACTGAAGCAATTTTATTTTTTTTAATCGCTCTTATAAATTTTTTATTATTATCAACTAAACTATAAAAATTACTACTTTCTAAAAGATATCTGTTATCATTTATTTTTTCAATTGATAAGATATCTTCAACTTCAGATATTTTTGTAAGATAGTTATCAATAGCAACTTTTTCTCTTTTTAAAAGTTTTCTAGTCTCAGGGTCAATAAATCTAATATCTGCGATATTTTTAATTTTACTATTTTTATATGATATGTAGTTTCCTTTTTCATCTTTTTGATTTTTTTCGATGTGTTCAACTACAAACTGTAAGTTTATTTTTTTAAGTGTTTTTTTACTAAAATCATATAAATATGTTTCATATAAATAAGTTTTATTTCCATAAAAATAGTAATTTTTTAAATCATTTTGATTATATGTATAATCTATTTGTTGACTACATGAGAATAAAATATTGTTATTTTCAAGAATAAAATTTTTACTAACATAATCTGGCAAGGTGAATACATCATAAATTTTTCCATCTTTATAAACTGTCGCTACACCACCACCAGAGTTTACTTTTATTTCTTTATTTTTATAATCTAAAATTTCTTTTTCAAACTTTTCAAGATCTTTTATTATATTTCCTTTATAAAAGTAGTATTTTTTAAAATCATAATTATCTTGATTGCTAACTTTAACTTCATCAATACTGCTATCTTTAAAAGTATTAGCATTATGATTCATTTTAATCTCGTTTTTTGATGTAGAAGATGTTAAAGTCGCATTTTCTACTTTTAAAAGTTCTTTCCCATCATATCTACTTATAAAAGTGAATGTATCATCTTTTTTAAGTAAAATATAATTTCGTGTAGTAAGTATGACATTAGTACCTTCGCCATCAAATTCAAAAGACTTACTAGTTAATCTATTTATAAATTGATATTTTTTACTTGTAATATCATATCTATATAAAAGCTCACTATCTGATACAAAATTCTCATCTTTAACTATTTCATTAGCGCTTATTTTTTCAAAAAAGTCTTTATATTTTGTAAAAGTATCAAGAAAGCTAAATTTATTTTTTGTAAGTAATTCATTTCTTACTTTTTCAAGTGTTTTATTATCTAGTTTATTGTTATCTTTTTTACAGCCAACAAAAACAAAAACAAGTAAAGCAGATACGAATATAAAAAGTATTTTTTTAAACTTCATAATCTTCCTCCTTAGTAAACAAGATCAAAACTAGTATAAGTCATACTAAATGTGTAAAACTCTTTTACCACACTATCATCTAAATTTTTATATGTTATTTCAATTAAATAATATCTTGTCTTTGTATTATTTTTATTTTCAACATCAATTTCTTTCTTAATTTCTAAATTGAAATCTTTTGTTTTAGTAATATCATATTTTGCTATTTCATCACCAAATAAATTATAAACAGATATAATATCACCATTTTTACAAAGTGCTACAAAATTATAACCAGAAGTAGTCTCATATATATTATCAAGTTTTCCTTCAATCTTTTTTAATTTACCATCAAAAAAGAAAAAATACTCACCTTTATCATTTTTTAATAAGGCAGAATTATCTGTCTTTTTAATAACATAATAATTATTTAAAATATACTTATTTTCTTCTAAATCATAAATATTAACTAAATTAAACTCCAAATCATAGCTTGGAACAATTTCATTTGAAACTTTTACAATGGCATATTTTTTATTAAGAAATCCGACAATTCTTCTACTTTCAAAAAATTTAGAATTTTTGCCAGTTGTTCTTATATCAAAATTATGATATTTTATATAATAGCCTGTATTTGAAAAATAAACTAAATTATAATTTGGGGAAAATTGTTTTTTGATATTTCCAAAATTATCAATAGATGAATATTTGGCAATTGATAATTTTTTTGTTTTTGGATCAATTTCATTATATAAGGCAAAGTTTGAAATATTATCATTATATTTTTTTATGCCTGTTTTAATATCTTTAGTATTTGGATTAACAGCATTTATTATGTAATTTTTATTAAGTTGTATTAACTCTTTTATTTTATAATTATAGATATATTGTCTTACTCTTACCCTTGTAACTTTACCACTATTTACATAGTAGTAATCATAATTTAAATCAGTTGCTTTTTGACCTTCTCCTAATTCAACTACTTCTTCTGATTTAATAAGTAAATTTTTATTTTCTAAAATATATGTTCTAATATATCCATTAGAATTAGGAAGTTTTATAATATCATATAACTCATTATTTTCATAATATTCTATATCATTAGTTGATGAAACACTAACATATGGTTCAGTTTTATCTAATGGCTTTTCAACTAGTTTAAAATCTTTAAAATAATATTCTTTTTTTATATAACTTGAGTTTTTTTCAACCATTATCATTTGATTATTGAATGTATTATTATATGTAATAGTATTACCATCTATAACTTCTTTTCTTTTTAATTCTAATATTTTCTCACCAGTTAAAAGTGAAAAAATTAAATCAGCGTCAACCTCGCTATCATAAATACGCAGATACTGTCCTTTTAAAACAATATCACTATGTTTAGTCTTATCATATTTAAAAATCTTTAAGATCGATTATTTTTCCACTTGCCTCAACTAAAAATAATTGATCATCGCTTTTATAAAGTCGGTAATGAGAATTTTGAGATTGAAATTCTCCCTTTAAATTTTCTATTTTAGTAGGTTTAGTAGTACTAATTTTATTTTTAAATGCCTCATTTAAATAATTTTTATTTGCTATATCTTTATTTATATTCCCTTTGCATGCAAATAAACTTCCAAGTGTAATAATAGATAATAATAAAAATAATATTTTTTTCATTTTTTATCTTCTTCCTCTTTATTTTTTTCATCTTTTATATCATCATTTTTTTCAACAACTTCAACTGCATCTTGAATGTCTTCAGATTTAAGTTCTCCGATTGTACTTTCAAAATCACTTTTAGCCTCTTGCTCTTTCATAATCTCTTCTGATTTTATTTTAGTATCTTTTTTAATGCATAAAATAGTATCGTAGATAAAAAGTGATATTGCAAGTAGAAAAAGTAGTACTCCTGATAAATACTGACCTATTTGAAATTTAAGAACTGATTTTTTAAAACCTGTATAATCATTTGTAAATACGCCATTCTTATCAAAGAATATTTGCAACTCTTTTTTACTAAGCATAACAAATGCAATAAATGCTATAAGCGGTATAAGATAGATATATGTAATAATTTTATTTATAAAAAGATCTCTTTTTTTAATTTGAACAATATTCGTATTTTTATATACTCTAATTAAAACAAAAAGAACAATTATTGCAACAATTACAACAGATAACATTACCCATTTATATACATCGGCCATTTTTTTACTTGTTGTAAGATAAAAATACCCTGAAAGTATTGCTAAAAATCCTAGCAAGGCAGAAAAAAGATGATATCCTGCAATCGCAAAAACATTTCTTTTTTCAAGTTTTACCTCTTCATCTAAATTAAGTTTACTTTTTTTATTTTCATTATTTTCCATATTTTCTCCTTTTATTTATTTTTTTATGTTAAAATTATACTGGTGATAATTATGAAATATCTTGTATATCCTGGCACATTTGACCCAATAACTTATGGTCATATTAACCTTATTAAAAGGGCCTCAAAATTATGCGATAAACTAATTGTTTTAATTGCTCTTAATCCTAATAAAAAAACTCTTTTTACAAAAGATGAAAGGTTATCAATTTTAAAAAAAGCCTTAAAAGATATTAAGAATGTAGAAATTGATGCAACCGATGGACTTATTACATCATACTGTAAATATAATAACATAAACTGTATGCTACGTGGAATTAGAAACACTCAAGATTTAGAAAATGAATATGCCAGATTTTCATTTAACAAGGACCTTGAAAATAGTATTGATACAATTTTTATGCTTCCAGAAGGAAAGGATTTATATCTTTCATCAACATTTATTAAAGAGCTTTTAATAAATAACGCAGATATTAAAGCATATGTTCCTGATTTTATAATTCCTATTTTGAAAGATAAAATTAAGAAATAAGTTTTAAATCATTTAAAAATACATTATAAAGATCATCACTTGCAGCACTTTTAGCTAAATAATCCGATATTTTTATAAGTTTTTTGCACTTGCTTGTTTTCATTCCTATTTTAATATTTGCAAGTTTAAATAACTCCAAATCATTTTCACCATCACCAACACTAATTAAAAAGTCATCTTCATTAATTATTTTTTTAACACCATAGGCTTTACTATGGTGTTTTTTTGTTATATCTAATCCGCCATAATTCCAAAAAAATGCTTTTAAGTTTTTATTTTTATTAACTTTTTTATAAATCTTTTTTAAATACTTTTTATTAAGTGATTTTATCCAAATACTATGAATATTATCTTTTATATCATCATATTTGATAATTTTTTCATAATCCCTTAGTCCAGTTTTGCTCCCTTTAAAAATTATCCCATATTTTTCTTTGGTTCCTGCTCCAACAGTAGTATTATACTTTTTTGCAAGACTAAGTATAAAATCTAGATCATCTTTGGTAAATTTATTCTCGTAAACTATGCTATTTTTATCCCTTACATAAACACCATTTGATAATACATAATATGAAATATATTCAGTAAGCGGTGTAATACATTCAATATTTGAGTCTGGTCTTCCTGTTGCAATTCCTATTTTCACATTGTTTTTATTTAATTTTTCAAAAAGATGAATAACACTCTCTCTAATTTTTTTATCTTTTAGAGAATAGATTGTGTTATCAATATCAAAAAAAGCATATTTAATCATATTTTAATTATACCATTTTTTAAGTTTTTTAGGCTCTAGTTCAAAGTTTATGGTCACGGTAGAATTTAAAAAAAGAGAATTTAAAAAATATACCAATACCAATAATTGATAAAGAGATTGAAAAAAGCAAAGCTCTTTTTGATTTGGTTATATGCACCAAATAGGTATTATTAGTGTTTCTTTATCAAGCGCTGAAATATTATCTGATGAGCAAATGATTGCCCCTTGACCAATAGGAATATTTGCTTTTTTAAGAATTTCTTTACTTTTGAGCATTCTTAAATTAGGGCTACTTGTTTTTTTAATTTCTATAGGATGAAGCACACCGTTATAATCTAGTATTAAATCTATCTCATTTTGTTCTTTATCACGATAGTAGTAAACATTAAAGGGAATTCCAAGATTCAAGTAAGATTTCCTTATTTCATTTATCACATAATTTTCTAAGATAGCACCATTTATAGCGCTGTTTTGAAGTATTTCGGGCGTATGGTGCTTAGTAAGATATGAAACAAGTCCAGTATCGAAAAAATACACTTTTCTTCTTTTAACCATTCTTTTTAATAGGTGATTTGAGTATGGATGTAGATAGTATATTATCTCAGCTTTTTCAAGTAAAAAAAGCCATCTTTTAGCAGTATCATCTGAAATATCTACATCTTTGGCAAGCGAGTGGATATTTAACTCTTGGGAATTTCTGCAGGCAACTGCTGTAATAAATTCCATAAATTTAAAATTATCTTTTAAAGATACTTCATCTTTTATATCTCTTGAAATATAAGTTTCGATGTAGCTTTTATAAAAAATTTCTCTATTAGTAAACTTTTCGCTTAATAGTCCAGGCATTCCACCAGCAAAAATTCTTTTAAAAATCTCTGATATATTTACAGCTTTTTTAACTTTTATTCTATCTTTAAGTTTAAAAAGATCAATCTCGAAATTAGCTTGATTTGATTTATCATAAAACTCATTTTGTGATAGTGATGTTAAATTTAAAATAGCAACACGACCAGCCATTGATTCCTTAGCAAGTCTCATAAGTTCAAACGATTGTGATCCAGTAAGCCAAAAACTATTAGATTTTGCGCCAGCATCAACTTGCATTTTTATATAACTAAAAAGTTCAGGTGCATATTGAACTTCATCTATTATTATAGGAGGAGTATAAACTTCTAAAAAGTATTTAGGATCCGTTTTAGCAAGGTTTCTTGCCTCATAATCATCTAGTGAAATAATTTTTCTATTTGGTTCGATATTTTTAAGTAGAGTTGTTTTCCCAACCTGTCTTGGTCCTACAACTAAAACGCACGAATACTCGCTTGATACTTGTTTAAATAATTTTTCAATATCACGATTTATATATTCCATAATTCCTCCTTAGTATTTTGTTTTTTTGTTTTTTTTGACGAAAATGCGATATAATCTTATTTTAGTCAAAAAAATAATTTTGTCAAGTTTAAAGACTAAAAATTTTATTTTTACATGTGAAATACAAAATAAAAAAATCCCACCAAGCGGTAGATTTTTTAAAAATTATTTTTTAAAGAACAGATTGGCTCTTCTCGCCCTTTTTTCTTCTTACTGCAAAATAATAATATATTTCATATATAAACCATACAGTAGCACCAATAAAAATAGTAGTCCAAGTGCCCAGTATGAAACCATATAACCATCATGACCTGATTTTTTAACTTTTAAAGTAGTTCCTAGATGGAATGGGATAAGTAGGAAATTTTCAAATGTAATTAGGGAGCCCGATACATAAGCATTAAATCCAATTGCAGCAGTAATTGCTATAATTGTTCCAATAAATTGAGTTGAAAATCTAACTAATAAAATAGCAACATCACCACCAGCAGCATTCCAGTTTACAGCTTGGAATATAACTAGGAATAACAATGTAATAATAACTGGAATAAACGCCCATTTTCTTGTGATAGGTACTCTATCAGATGTTTTAAACCTTAGGATAAGTACCAAGATTATTAATTATTATTAAATAAATTAAAATAAAAAATGAAGCAAATTCATAAGGATTATTTTTAATTACATCGCCAAAAGGCTTACCACTAACTCTTGCTGCCCAGATAAATGCTGATGTTGCAGGGATGGTTTCAGCAAATAATACAATTATCATTCCAACAAGTTCTTTACGTGCAAGAACTAACTAGTCTTGCATGTAATCCATTATTAAAATTAAGTAGTATTTAATTAAATCTATTTAGTTTTAGACTTGTTTTCTTTTCTAGAGTCTTTTTTAGAATCGTTTAAAGCATCTTTTCTTGATAGATCAATTCTTCCTTGATTATCAATATCAATACATTTAACAATAACTTGATCACCAATTTTTAAAACACTTTCAACTTTTTCAATTCTTTCATTAGCTATTTTTGATATATGTAAAAGTCCTTCACAACCAGGCCATAATTCAACAAATGCACCATAGTTTTCAATTCTTTTTACAACACCCTCATATACTTCTCCAACCTTAGCCTCTCTTACTAAATCAGAAATTGTATTTAATGTTTTATTAACTACATCAAGTGATTCATGCATAATATAAATTTTTCCATCTTGTTCAATGTCTATTTTTACATTATCATTATCTTCAATAATCTTATTTATAACTTTTCCGCCAGCACCAATAACATCTTTTATCTTATCAGGGTTTATTAAAAGCATTTTAACTTTTGGAGCATATTTAGAAACTTTATCTCTTGGTGCTTTAATTGTATCAGTTATAACTTTTAAAATTTGCATTCTAGCCTCTTTTGCTTGTGCAAGGGCTTCTTTTAGGATCTTTTCATTTATTCCTTTTATTTTTATATCCATTTGTAGTGCAGTAATACCTTTATCAGTTCCTGCAACTTTAAAATCCATATCACCAAGATGGTCTTCAAGACCTTGAATATCAGTTAAAATTGTATAATCTTTATCTTTTGCAATAAGTCCCATTGCAATTCCTGCGACAGGTGATTTAATAGGAACACCAGCAGCCATAAGTGATAGTGTGGCAGAGCACACTGTTGCCATTGAGCTTGAACCATTAGATTCTAAAATTTCGGATACAACTCTTATAGTATATGGAAAATCATCTTCACTTGGTAAAATTGGTAGTATTGCTCTTCTTGCAAGATTACCATGACCTATTTCTCTTCTTCCAGGAGAACCATATTTTCCGGTCTCACCAACTGAAAAAGGCGGGAAATTATAATGAAGTAAAAATCTTTTCTTCTCTTCAAATGATAAATCATCAATAATTTGGCTATCAGCAAGTCCACCTAATGTAACAACTCCAAGTGATTGAGTTTGCCCACGAGTAAAAAGAGCACTACCATGAGGACGAGGCAGTAAATCTATTTTTGCAGATAGTGGTCTTATTTGATTTATCTTTCTTCCATCTGGTCTTATTTTATCTTTTGTAATTAGTTCTCTAAAAACAGTCTCAATAACATCTTCTATTGCTTGATCGTTTAAAAATTTATAATAGATTTCATCTTTTTCATCTTTAATAAATTCTTTTGAACTTTGCATTAGCTCTTCCATATATTTTTCTTTTAAATTAAACATTGCCTCATCACGAGCTTGCTTGTCAAATACAAGTAGGGCTTTCTTAAATTCATCTCTTGTTTGTTTTAAAAGATCTTCTACTTTTTTACTATCTGCAATTATTAGTTTAGGTTCTGGTTTATTTGGTTTTAGTTCTTTAATAATTTTTTCTTGGAATTCAACGATTTTTTTAATTTCTTCATGAGCAAACATAATTGCCTCAAGCATAGTTTTTTCAGATACTTCAAATGCACCTGATTCAACCATATTTATTGCTTGTTTTGTTCCTGCAACTGATAGCTCAATTAAATTGTTTTCTAGTTTTTCAAAATTAGGATTTATTAAAAACTTTCCATCCTTATATCCAATATTAACACCTGCGATAGGACCTTCAAAAGGAACTTCTGAAATCATTAAGGCAATACTTGAGCCAATTAAAGCCGCCATTTCAGTAGACGCATCAGGATCACTTGAAATAACTGTATTAACTACTTGAACCTCATCTTGATATCCCTTTGGAAAAAGTGGTCTTATAGGTCTATCAATTACACGTGATGCTAGTGTTTCTTTTTCTGTTGGTCTTCCTTCACGACGCAAAAATCCACCAGGTATTTTCCCACCTGCATATAATCTTTCTTGATAAATTACCATAAGAGGAAAAAAATCTCTTATCTCTTCTGATTCTTTATGGCAGACAGTTGATAATACTGCGCTTTCACCATATCTTACAAGACATGCTCCAGAGGCCTGCTTTGCAAGTTCTCCAAACTCTACAACAAGCACTCGTCCGCCTATTGTTGTTTCAAATTTTTTCATTTTATATCTCCTTTTTTTAAAAAAAATAAGACTTATGTCTTATCTTCTTAGTCCTAATTTTTCAATTAACGCTTGGTATTTAGTAAGGCTTTTATCTTTTAAATAAGCAAGTAGTTTTTTTCTATGTCCTACTAAAACAAAAAGTCCACGTTTGCTGTGAAAATCTTTTGGATGTTCTTTTAAATGCTTATTTAATGCATTTATTTGCTCTGTTAAAAGTGCTACTTGAACCTCAGTTGAACCAGTATCTTTTTTGCCTTGCGCAAATTCTTTAATAATTTTTTCTTTTTCTTCTTTTGTAAGTGCCATAATAATATCTCCTTTTCATAGCATATCCTAGTAATAGGTTGCACCATTCCTAAAACAAAGATAGCAATTTATACTTTTAAAGTATAACACAAATTTATTATTTATCAAAATTAAAACTTTTTATACTTTTCAATATCTATTATAAAGCATGTTGCTCCACCTACTTCAACTTCAATTGGAAGTGATGAAAAAGCACCAAATTCATTAACAATAGTATTTGGAACAATAGCCTTTCTTTTTTTAGTATATTGCTCAATTAAATTTAGTGTTGAATCAACTAAATCATCCTCTACCCCAAGCAAAAATGTAGCATTCCTTGCCCTTAAAAAACCACTTGTTGTAGAAAGTCTTGTTGCAATTAAGCCATTTTCAACAAATACTTTCTGAACTCTATTAGCATCATCGTTTGAAATTATTGCTATTATCATTTTCATATTATAAACCTTCTTCTTTTATTATTTTTAAAGATTCTTCTAAATCGTTATTTAGCTGATTTATTAAATCATATTTATTGTTAAATTTTATTTCATCTCTTAACTTTTTTAAATAAACTACTTTTACATTTTTATTATAAATATTTTTATTAAAATTTATAATATAAGCCTCTAGTCTTATTTTTTTTTGCATATTTATGCTTGGATTATAGCCTATATTTATTATAGTATAATATCTTAAATCACCTATATAAATATATCCAAGATATACCCCGTTTGGAGGGATAACTTTATTCTTATAATCTATATTTGCTGTTCTATATCCTAGTTTTCTTCCTATTTTATTTCCCCTTACAACCTTACCTGATGTGTAAAAAGAATATCCTAGATATTTTTTTGCTAAAAAAATATCTCCTTCTTTTATAATTTTTTTTACCATTGTTGAAGAAACTTTATTATCATCAATATATAAATCAGGTGCAACTAACACATCAAAATATTTTTTTAATAAAGTAATATCACCTTTATTATCTAACCCAAATTTAAAATCGCTTCCTGCTACAATTTTTTTAACTCCTACATTAGTTAAATAAGTGCAAAAAGAATCGGCAGTTATATTTTTTATATTTTTACTATATCTTATGACAATTAAATAATCTATTAAATTATTTTTAAAATATTCTATTTTATCGTTAAGTGATATTATTTCATTTTCATCTTTTAAATTATTTAAAAATGTAAAAACTACTTTCTTTTCGCTACTTTTTTTTAATATATTTATAACGTTTTTATGACCTGTATGAAAACCGTCAAAATTTCCTATTGTCGCAATAGAATTATTTATTTTTATTTTCTTTAATTTTTCCAAATATATTATCTTTATAATATCACCTACAAAATTAAAAGAGGTTTATAATCATTAGGTTTATTTTTTTTATATATTGCAACTAACTTATCATCACTTATTATTTGAATAAAATCACAATTATTATCTAGCATAAGATGAACACCATTTTTTATTTTATCTAGCATATCATATTTGATTATATGTTTTTTTATATTTAAAATATCTAATACCTCTTCAATGCCATATTCTTTATTATTTTTTGCTAATTTAAACGGACCAATTTCTTCTCTTTTTAATTTATTGCAGGTTGCGATTGTATTATTATTTAGTTTTGCAAAATCCTCAATAAGTGTCCTAATATAAGTTCCTTTTGATACTTTAGCAATAAATCCATAACTAAAATTTTTTTTCTTTGATATATTAAAATCATATATTTTAACCTTTGTTGGTAAAATTGAAAAATCCATATTATTTCTTTTTAACTTATATGCAGAAATACCATTTATCTTTTTAGCCGAATATCCCGGTGGAACTTGCATATAAGTATAATTTTTTAAACATACTATATTTTCCATATTTATATCTATATCATTTTCTAAAATTATGTTCCCTGTGATATCTGCTGTATCAGTTTTTATTTTAGCAATAAATGAACCAGAATATTTTTTATCTAAATTTAAAAATAAATCAGATAATTTAGTAGCCCTGCCAATTAGAATAATAACAAGACCGCAAGCAAATGGATCAAGCGTTCCCGTATGACCTATTTTTATTTTTTTATTATCTATACTCTTTTTTATATCTCTTATTAAATCATAAGTGGTTATACCACTTTTTTTATTAACTAATAATATTTTATCCATTACTCAAGAGATTGCTTTAAATAAGAAAGTGCTGAAAGACAAGCACATTCAGCTTTTAAGATATTTTTTCCAAGTGAGATAATTTTAGCATTTTTTAACTTGCTAAAAAATGATATTTCACTATCACTAAAACCACCCTCAGGTCCAACTACAACTAAAATTTTATCTTTTTTATCTATTTCTTTTATTAGATCTTTTAACATCAGATTTTTTTCATTTTCATAGCAGATAAAAATTTTATCAAAATTTTCAAAATCATACTCTTTTAAACTTTTATAATATGAAATATCAGGGTATTTAAATAAATTAGCAACCTCTGCAGCTTCTTTTGAAATTTTTATAATTCTTTCTTTTTTCTTTAAAAAGTCAAAGTTTTTTACTATTGTTCTATTAAAAGTAATAAAGTCTATTTTACATGCTCCAAACATAGTCGCATACTTTACTACAAACTCATTATTATCTTTTTTAAGTAGTCCTTGGAGAATAGTTATATCTAAATTAAAACTATCAATAAGCTTATCTATTTTTTTATAATATACATTATTATTTTTATAATATATCTCGCAAGTATAACATTCATTATTAAAACAGACAACTACTTTGTCTTTGTTTTTTAACTTAATTACATCTTTTATGTGATGCGAATTTTCTTTATCAAATTGTCCTGTATCATCATTTATAAAATATCTTTGCATTTTAACCTACTTTTATATATTATACACTCATTAAATAATTTAACATTAAAATTAAAATACAAAATATTTTTACATTTACATAAGTTTACTTATTCTGTGATTAAATATTTTTATTAAATATTGTGTTATATAAAAACTCAATATCTATTATTTTTTCAAGAAATGGTTGTAGTTTATTACCTAAACTTGACAATAGAATTAAAAAAAACGAATAAGAAATATTATTTTTTTTAATAAGTGCATCATAAAGATACTTCGGATTTAAATTCGTGAGGTTTTGTTTGAGTTCTCTTTTAATTTTATTTTTTTCTATTTTAGATACCAAAATCATACTATCCTCCTATATTTTCTATAAATATAGTAGTAAATTATGAAAAAATTACTTTTTTAATGCTATCTTATAATGTTAATGCAATTAAAGCTTTTTACAATTTTATGAAGTTAAAAGAGCCTTTAAAAATGTAATATGTTGGAGTTTAAAACTAGTTAGAACATAAACTTTGAACTAGAGTCTAAATAAAAAG
>CAUTNH010000002.1:0-58360 GCA_963540225.1 uncultured Acholeplasmataceae bacterium
TGCAATTATAAATAATAATCTTACAACTTCTACATAAATCATAACAAGTGCAAACAATATTCCAAATGCTGCTTGCCATTCTAGTTTTTTATCTGCTCCTGATAATACAAGTTGTTCTGTGTAAGAAAATTGAACTGATAAAAGTAGTGTGCTATATATTATTAAAACTACGCTTATTCCAATTGATATATATAGTGCAGTTCTAGGATTAATTTTTGAAATGCCACTACTTATAACACTAGGAAATGCCAACCCTATTATAAGGTAAGTTATTGTAAAAAGTAATATCATAACAAACATAACCCAAAGTATTTTACTAACTGCTTTTTTTGCTCTAAATGATGCCGACATATTAAAAAGTAGTGTTACAAAAAATACCGCAATTGTAGAAGATAATGCAATGAATGCCCCCCATTTTAAAACGATCGATAAAAAGACAGTTATTGCTCCTACAAATACACCTTCAAAAAGCGCATATACTGGTGCAAAAAACACTGCTGCTTTTGGAAAAAATGCTGATAGAATAACACATAAAAAACTTACAATAGCACCAACACCAAGTAGTGTATATAACCATGGCTTAATAACAATTCCTGTATCGGCTGATGCGCCTTTTTTAACAATTCCAAAAATAGATACTAATGTTGCTGATGCAATTGTTAAAAATATTAAAAATAATGTTTTAAGTGCAACTGATTTATAGCTAACAACATTACTTAATTCATACTCGCCTGCTTGTTCTTTTTCAAGTGAACGAAACATTGGATTAAAAGTCATAAAATATCGCCTCCATACATAAATTATACCATAAATAATAAACTAAATCTTAAAAATCAAAAAGGCTGTTTTTAAATACATCTTTTTTTATAATTTTTTCCTCTGATACATCACTAAGTGCACCCAATTTTTCTAATGTTTCAAATACTGTTTTATTAATTGAACATCTTTTTTTAACATCTTCTTTATTCAAAAACAGTCCATTTTTTCTTTCTTCAACAATCTTTTTAGCAGTTTCACTGCCTAGCATATCAACACTTTTAAAAGGCATTCTAAGTGATTTTTCATCTTCTATTATAAAATCATTAGAATCTGATTTATAAATATCAGCTCTTAAAAAATTAAATCCTCTAGATGTCATTTCAAGCGCAACTTCAAGAGTTGTTTGAAGTGAAACTTCTTTGGCATTTTTTTCTTTACTTGATTTTAAATCTGATAATTTATTATAAATTGCATTATATCCAGATATCATTATTTCATGATCAAACTGATCCATTCTCTTAGAAAAAAATGCAGCATAAAATAAAAGAGGATAATTTATCTTAAACCATGCTATTCTAATAGCCATTAAAACATATGCTGTTGCGTGAGCTTTTGGAAACATATACTTTATCTTAGCAGCTGATTTAATATACCAGTTAGGAACATTATTTTCTTTTAATATTTTTTCATATTCAAGCCATTTTTTTAAATCTACACTAGGCTTACCTTTTCTTATAAACTCCATTATATTAAAAGAAGTTAGAGGATCCATATTATGCTTATTTATTAAAAACGTCATAATATCATCACGACAACCTATAATATCATTAAATGCAACTTTTACATTGTTAACTCCTCTAACTAGCTCATCACCATTACCAAGCCAAATTCCTTCACCATGAGATAAGCCAGATACTTTGACAAGACCAGCAAAATCTCTTGGTTTAATTTGAGTTAGCATATCACGCACAAAAGTTGTTCCAAGTTCTGGAACACCGTATGTTCCAACTTCTGAAAATATTTCATTATAAATTAGTTTTAACTCTTTTGTAGATTTAAAAAGATCATAAACTCTTGGATCATCTATTGGAATATCCTTTACACAATTAAAAGAAAATTTATCAGGATTTTGCCAAACATAGTTCATAATAAAGCGAATAATAGTTGGATCATCATGACCTAGTATATCAAGTTTTAATAAATTACTCTCAATTGAATGATAATCAAAGTGAGTTGTTTTCCAACTACTTTTAACATCATCTGCTGGGTATTGAACTGGGGTAATATCATATACTGAAATATTTTCAGGTATTACTACAATACCTCCTGGATGTTGTCCTGTTGATCTTTGAACACCTTGGATTTTTTTAGCCATAAAATCTTGTCTTGCTCTTCTTATTGAAATATTAGGGTTTTCCTGTAAGTATCCTGTAACATAACCAAAAGCATTTTTTTCTGCAACCGTTTGAATTACACCCGCTCTTAACGTTTTATCACTACCTAAAAGCTCTCTTACATACTCATGAGCTCTTGCTTGATATTCACCACTAAAATTTAGATCTATATCTGGAATTTTATCGCCATCAAAACCTAAAAATGTCTCAAATGGAATATCATGCCCATCACCTTTAAGCATTTCTCCACATCTTGGGCATACACATTTTTTTAAGTCAAATCCACACTTGGCAGCTTTTAAATTATTATTTATTATTTTTTCACTATCTGATAATTTATTAATTTCAAGTTGGTCTTTTATCTCAAATGCTTGAAAATCACCATTTGGACAAAAATAGTGTGGTGGCAGTGGATTTACTTCCGTAATATCTAAAATTGTTGCAACAAAACTTGAACCAACAGAACCTCTTGAACCAACTACATAGCCATCTTTTAATGATTTTTGAACAAGTAAATAAGCAATAAAATAAATAGGAGCATAGTTATTTTTAGTTATTATTTTTATCTCATGTTCAATTCTTTTTCTAATTATTGGATGAATTACTTTACCATATTTTTTTTCTAGATTTTCTTTGACTAATCTTTTTACCTCTTCACAAACAGAAGGTATTTTTAAATTTTTTGCAAACACATTATCATTAAGGGAAAATAAAGTATTTCCAAATGCTGTGATATCTTCTATTTTTTCAAGTATTTTATTAGGATTTTTTACAACTATCTCATATACTTTCTCACTTTTTAGATCAGGGAATGAATTAAGCATTTCAGATGTTGTTCTAAAATAACAATCAGGTCTTTTAGAATATTTTTTTAAATAGTGTATACCTCCACCAATTTTAGGAGCTCTAATAAAAAGATCACGATATATCTTATCATCTTTATTTAAATAATATACATCACCTGTTGCAACTACAATCTTTTTTAATTTTTGAGCTGTTTCAATAATTCTTCTTTGAATATCTTTAATTATTGCACCGCCTCTTACATCTAAATCGTCAATTAAATGAAGATAACACTCATAAGGGGATACTTCTATATAGTCAAATCTTTTAATATATTTTTCTAACTCTTCATCTGTAAGATAATATGCTGCTTGAAAAACAGGACCAAATTCTCCACCGGAGCCAACTAAAATGTTTTCCCTTAACTTATCAAGAACAACCGATGGAATCCTTGCTCTTTTATAAAAGTAATCTGTCAAGGAATAACTTAAAAGTTTAAATATACTACGGTATCCATTTTGATTTTTGGCAAGCAAAGATACCCTATAAGGTATTAAATACTTATATCCATCATTATTTTTTAATATATAATCCCTAAGTGTAAAGGCATCCTTAATATCACTAGGAAGCATATTAAGCATTTTAATAAAGCATTCTCCTGTTGCCTTAGCATCATTAAATGCTCTATGGTGGCCTTCAAGTTTAACTTTAAAATACTTACATAAAGCATCAAGACCAAATCTTTTTAAATCTTTATTAAAAAAATATTGAGACATAGTAAGTGTATCAATATATGGAAATTCCATTTTTTTATTAAGTAGTCTTTTTACACTTTCTTTAAGCATACCGATATCATATTTAGCATTATGTGCAACAAGCACCGATCCTTTTATAAAGTCTAAAAACTTAGGCAAAATAACTTCAATATCATCTGCTTTATAAAGCTCTTCTTTATCAATATTAGTAATTTTTAAAATCTTATCTGATACAACCTGTTTTGGTTTTACAAGATATGAAAAACTACCTATTTCAAAACCCTTAGAAATTTTAACAGCACCGATTTCTATTATTTCATCATAATATTTAGAAAGTCCCGTTGCCTCAACATCAAATACAACATAATCTTGATTTATGAAATCAAAATTTTCCTTACTTGATACAACTTTAAACTCATCTTCATAAACTAATGAAATCTCAGTTCCATAAATTGGTTTAATGTTATGTTTTTTACATGCCTTAGAAAATTCTGGATATGATGCTACGGTATCAATGTCTGTAATTGCAATAGCCTTATGATTAAATCTTGATGCAAGATTTACATAATCACTTACCGATGCCACACCATCAAGATTGCTCATTTTACTATGAACTGATAGCTCAATTCTTTTCTCATCTGAGTTATCCATTCTACTAGGCTCTTTTATTTTTGGGCAACATTCAATAATATCGGCAACCAAGATAATATCATTGGCATATTTATCCATCTGAATTTTACCTTTTGCAACTATTGAATCATCTTCTTTAATGAAATTATAATTTATTATTTCATCATCGTTTAAAAACTTTTTTACAAGAAGAGTATCATTTTCATCAGTAAGTAAAAAAGATAGTATATTGGTTGATTTTAACTTAGTTAAATTTATACTACTGGCCAAACCCGATATTTCAATAAATAAGGGACCTTTTTTAGATGTGTATAAATCTAGTTCGGTTAAGTTTTTAGGTATTTTTGAAACTTCAATTTGTTCATAATTCCTACTAGATTTAATAAATTTATTCTTAGTAGTATTATTTTTAACTGATTGATTTAATTCACTTTTAAGCAAATCAAGTTTTTTATTAAGCATCTCATCTGCTATTTTTTTCTCTTTTTTAAGTCTTTCGGAAACTGATTCTATTTTCTCATCAATTTCAACTTTAACATCAATATTTATTCCCAACTTTAAAAATTCCTGTTTTATAGGAATTAAAAATTGTTGCAAATGGTTATAATCTTTCCCACATATTATATATAAGGTATTATTTTCATAGTTAAATCTTGTTTTATAATCAATAAGATATGAAATACTTGGTTTTACCTTTTCTAAATCTTTTATTACATATAAATAATAATCATTTGAATTATTTGAAAAATCAGATATACTTTCATATTTAACATTAAAAATTATATCTTTATAAACCTTATCATAAAAAGATATTTTTAAAGAATCTGTAAACTTAATATAGTCAATTAAAGGAACTATGTTAGAAAGCAATATATTTATTTCTAAAATGCTATTTTCATAATCTAGTTCAACACCTTCAAGAATAGAATTTTTAACTATATCATTTGAAAACCCATTTTGTTCAATGAATATTTTCCATTTGTTCATATTATCTCCTTAAAAACTATCTACTGTTATTAGTTTATTTTCTTTTAACGTTTTTTTAATATCTATAATTCTTTGATTTGATGATCCTCTAAATAATAAATCAAGGCTCAATTTATCATATTCAAAAGGACCATCTATTAAATAATCTAATATATTTAAAAACTTAATTTGATTCTTATCATTTCTTTTTATAATTTCATCAATATAATATCCACTATAAGATATAATATCAAGACCTAATTTCTTAGCATATTGGGCTATTTTATAGCATTTGCTAGATTGTAAAAATGGTTCTCCTCCAGAAAAAGTTACACCTTTTATTAGAGGATTTTTTTTTATCTCTTTTTTTATTTTTCTTATACTTTTTAAATATCCTTTATTAAGTGCCCTTGTTTTTGGATTATGGCACATATAACAATTTTTTAAACATCCCTGTGTAAATAATACATACCTTAAACCAGGACCATCTACAATAGATTCGGGAATTATTCCTGATAGTCTTATTTTTTTACTTGACATATCATTTTTTTACTGATGAATGTTTAACTCTTTCTAAAACTTCACTTTTTTTAGCATCGTTAAATCTATCAAGTGTTCCGACAAGATAACCTGTTATTCTTCTTATTCTATCAAATGGTTTATCAATATCTTCTTTCCTACCACAACCAGGACATATATCGTTTATTATTCCGTGATATCCACAAACAGGATCAAAATCAACCGAGTGATTTATAGAACCATAACCAATACCTTTTTCTTTCATATGTCTTATAATTTTTTCAAAAGCGTCTAAATTTTTAGATGTATCTCCATCAAGCTCAACATAGGAAATATGACCTGCATTTGTTAGTGCATGATATGGTGCTTCAATATTTATTTTCTCATATGCTGATAGATTATGGTATACAGGAACATGGAAGGAATTAGTGTAAAAGTTATGACTTGTAACATCTTTAATAATTCCAAATCTCTTTTTATCAATTTTTACAAATCTGCCTGATAAACCTTCAGCAGGGGTTGCAAGAAGTGAAAAATTAAGTCCTGTTTTATCAGCCATATCATCGGTTTTCTTTCTCATAAAAGAAATTATCTCAAGTCCTAGTTTTTGAGATTGCTCACTTTCGCCATGATGTTTTCCAGTTAATACTTTAAGAGCTTCTGCAAGACCTATAAAACCAATTGATAATGTTCCATGATTTATTACTTTTTCAATAGTATCTTTTTTATCTAGTTTTTCAGAATCAATCCAAATTCCTTCACCCATTAAAAATGGAAAATTATATACCTTACGCTTTTTTTGAATTTCATATCTTTCAAGTAATTGTTCTATTACTAGATCCATTCTCTCATTAAGGAGTTTATAAAATTTATCAATATCATTTGTTTCAAGAGCAATTCTTGGTAAGTTTATACTAGTAAATGAAAGATTACCTCTACCTGTTACAATCTCTCTTTTTTTATCAAAAAAGTTACCTATAACCCTAGTACGACATCCCATATAGGCTATTTCTGTATCAATATTTCCTTTTTTATAATATTTAATATTAAATGGGGCATCAATAAATGAAAAATTAGGAAATAGTCTTTTAGCAGATGTTTCAATTGCTAGTTTAAATAAATCATAATTTGGATCTACAATATTATAATTTATGCCTTCTTTAATTTTAAATATCTGGATTGGGAAAATTGCAATCTCGCCTTTTCCTAAACCTGCATTAGTCGCTTTTAAAATTTGCTTTACAACTAACCTTCCCTCATTTTATGTATCAGTTCAATAATTAAGCGAAGAAATTGGACCCTGCGCACCTGCACGAGTGTGAATCTTATTTAAATTATGAATAAGCGACTCCATTGCTTGATAGGTGTCATTTTCAACTTCCAAAGTTGCATTATCATAGGCAAATTTTAATGCTTTATCAATATTGGAATCTTTTGCTTTTTCTTTTATATAATCAAAAATTTTAGTATTTAAATATTGTGGAACAACCTTGTTTTCCTTTTTTATTTCTGCTAAAAGATTCTTAGGAATATAGTCTATCCCTAATAAATTAAATGCCTTTTCTAAATTTTGTAAAAATCTTTTTTGATATGATAACCTCACCCCATCAGAAAGATAAAAATCAAACGCTGGAACGCTTTGACCGCCGTGCATATCATTTTGATTTGATTGAATTGCTATTGCTGTTAGTGCAGCATATGTTTGAATTGATTTAGGTTTTCTAATACTACCGTGACCTGTTTGAAAACCATTTTTAAAAAGTTTAGATAGATCAATCTGACAACATGTTAAAGTAAGAGTTAGAAAATCTAAATCATGAATATGAATGTCTCCTTCTTCATGAGCTTTTGCATGCTTTGGATTTAATACAAATAATTTATTAAAAGCCTTTGCTCCCTCACTTCCATATTGAAGCATAGCACCCATTGGAGTATCTGAGTTTACATTAGCATTTTCTCTTTTTAAATCACTTTCAGTGCTTTTTAAATTAGCAATATCTTTATATGTTTTCATAAGTCTTTCTGATTTATTTCTTATGTGTTCTCTTTCTTTTCTATATAAAATATATGCCTTAGCAACATCATAATAATTAGAGTTCATTAAGACCTTTTCAACAATATCTTGGGTTTTTTCAACAGTTGGAATTTTACCGTTGGGAAATTCTTTTTGAAGCTCATTTATAACATTAAATGCAAGTTGTTCTAATTTATCATCTGATACTTCAACCACGCATGAAATAAACGCTTTATTTATGGCGTTTTTTATCTTATCGTAGTTAAATGTTGTATATCTTCCATCTCTTTTTTTAATTTTTGTAAACATTTCTAATTTCCCCTTTTTATTAATATTGCCGAATTGAAAATATTTTTAGTATAAAGTTATTATATAATTAAATTTTTTAATTTCAATATTTTTAATTATTGGTTAAAATATGGCTAAATTTGGCTTTTTTATAAATTTTAAAAACAGCGAAAAAATGGCTTTGTAAAGCCATTTTATCAAATTCAATTTTTGCGTTTTTTTTACTTTTTTTAAGGCTTTATTTTTTTTACTTCGCTTTATTATGCGATTTTTTTATGAAGTTTATTTTAACTTTAGAAAATAAGTTAGAAAAACAAAAATATAATTTTATTTATATAGTTATTTATAATAATTTTAATATCATTAAACAACGTATTAACAAGTTTTAATGTTATAATTTATTATAAATATGTCAAATTATGAAAAAATAAAAAATAATAAATTGCGAAGCATTATTTTAGTTATTATATTTATAACTTTTTTTGCTTTACTTATAGTATTTAATGATTTTAGTTTTTTAAATAATTTAAAATCTCCTCTTAATATTTTCTATCTTATTACTGCAACTTTTTTATCTGTTTCATTTATTTATTTAAAACCATTGCCAGAACTTTTTACAACAATTATCCAGGACTTTACATCTTCTAAAAAATATTCGTACTATACATTTTTAAGTCAATATTCAATTAAAAATATTTTATGTCCTATATCAACTATTACAAAAGATAATTTTTATAAGTTTAAAAGTCAAAATATAGAAGATAATAAGATTAAAGAAAACCAAATATTTAGATGTTTTTTATTCTTTGAGGTTTTATATTTTATTAGTGTTTTTCTATTTCTTATAAACTACAATGAGATTAAAAAAAATTTATCATTTTATTTTTATATTATATTTTTGATTTTAGCACTCGGTGGTATTTTTTTATCATTTATATTTATTATTTACATATTTAAAAATAAATTTAAAAAAAATAAAAGGAAAATATTTTTTTTCACAAGCATAAATCATATAATTAGTAAATACATATTTAAAAATTATTTTAAATACTTTATTATTAAAATACTTACATCTATTATTTTATTCTTACCTGCTTTAAGTATAATATTTTTACTTTTAGCATTCAATATAAACTTAACTTTTACAAGTGCCATTTTAATTATTGGAGTATTTTTTATTTTATATAACCTTTTAAGCATTTCAATGCCTTTTAGATATCTTTTACTAAGTGATATTATCTCTTATATTTTTTTAACTAATTTAATTAATTTAAATTATAAAAATATAATTTTTGTTTTAATCTTATACCGATTTATAACAACTTATTTTATGATTATAACAGGAGAAATATTTGATAGTTTAATTAAATTCAAAAACATTAGGCAATCTGAAAATTGGTCTAATAGGATAACTAATTTAATTATAAAAAGATATAAAAATCTTCCCTATAATGCAATTTATTTATCGGATAAATTTGACACTCAGAATTTTTTGAAAATATACTCCACATTTAAAATATTGAACATAAATTTTTTAATACTTGCAAAAGAAATTAAAAATAATTTAAAACTCCCTCAAAATGATAATTTTAAACTTATAAAAATAAATCAATACTACTTAAAGCAAAATATAAAAAAATATATAAAATTATATAATCCTGAAATATTTATAACAGATACAACTGAGTACTTTGGATTAAATTGTAAAAAAATAGCATTTGAAAATAACATTCCTTTTTTATATATTCCAAATAACTTAATAAAAGAAAATAGTAAAAAAGATCTATTTATAAAAGATGCAACTCTTTCTTTTTTAGATAATTTTAGTTTTGAATGTTTTCCTATAAGTGATAAAATATTATCCATAGATAATTTAAACTTTTCTAATCAGTCAAAACTTAAAGAAAAGTTAAATAATATTTTAAATATTTATAATATAAATAGATTAAAAAATAATCCTTTATCAATTTTGATTATGGAAAATCAAAATATTATAAATGATAAGATTATAAATTTAATTAGAAATGGTAAAAATAAAATCACTCTATTTACAAATAAAATATATAATAAAATAAAGAATGTAAAAGTTTTAAAAGGAGATTTTTTAAACCAGAAAAGCTTATATACTTTATTTAAAAAATATAATTTTGATTTAGTATTAGATATGCAAGTATTTGAAAATAGCCAAGATATAATTTTTGCCTATGATCTATTTTTAAACTTAATGCTTACAAATAGATGCAATTATCATATAAAGGTAGATTTTGTTAAGAAATTAGATTATATTACTAAATATGATCATATAATAAATACTGCAATTAAGTTAAATATTCTTAATTTAGAATATCTTAAATTACCACAAATAATTTTAAATGATACTAATAATGAAAATGATTTAAAATATATAAGTATATTAAAATTATATGATGAAATAAAAAATGTAATAAATAATTTGAAAACAAAAAATAGTTAAGGTGATAATATGAAAGATTTAATATATGTAATAGGACTTTCAAAATTCGGAGCAAGCGTTGCAAGCATTCTTTCCTCAAATGGAAAAGATGTAGTAGCAATTGATTTAGATGAAAAATCTTTTTCAAAACTTGATGAAAATTATGGCGGAATGAAAATTACAGGTGATGCTCTTGATTTAAGTTTTTTAGAAGAAAATGAAATTATGAAAGCAGATAAGGTTGTAATTGCAGTAAGAGATGATAATGCAAATATCTTTCTTGCTAACTTATGCGATATTATTTTTAAAATACCTAAAATATATGTAAGATTAAACCGTAAAGATCAAGAAGGTATTCTTAACTCTAAAAATATAAAACCAATTTATCCTTTTAGATTATCTCTTGATTATTTTTTAAATATGCTTGGTGAAAAAAATGAAAATAGTAATTGTTAATGGAAGTAATAGTGCTGATTATCTTGTAAAACGATTTAAAGAAGAAAAACATCAGATAATAATTATAAACTCTAAAAAAGAATGGGCTAAATATATAAGCAGGAAAAATGCAGTTGATGTTTATGTGGGTGATCCTACTAAATTATATGTTTTAGAAGATAACAATATAGAAGGTGCTAATTTATTTATTGCATTATCTGATGACGATTGTGAAAATTATGTATCTTGTCTAATGGCTAAAAAACTATTTCACGTTGAAAAAGTTTTATGTTCTGTATTAAATCCTAAAAATGTAGATATTTTTAAAAGATTAGGAATTGATATTGTAATATCATCAACTCATATAATCGGCGAAACAATTAAAAATATGGTTTCTATCTCAGATATTGTTAATTCTTTAACTTTTGAAAACTCCAAAATTATTATCTCCGAGGTAATATTAAAAAATGGAGATTTTGCAATTGGGAAATCCTTAAAAGATTTAGTATTTGGTGAAAAATCAACTATATCATGCATTATAAGAAATAAAAATGTAATTATCCCTAAGGGATATACTAATCTTTTAGAAAAAGATAAAATTTTACTTGTCTCAACTCCTGATACACAAAACGATGTTATAAATTATTTAAAGAATGGAAAATAAAATCACAAGAAAAACTACAAATGAATATAAACTAATACTTGGATATATTGGTATATTTTTAATGCTTATTGGTATTGTTTTAATAACACCTATTTTAATGACCCCAATAATTCATTTATTATATAATGAAAAAGAATACATAAATATACCATATTTTTTAATCCCTGCTAGTATTTCTCTTTCAAGCGGAGTTTGTCTTTATATGTCTTTTTTAAAAAATAAGGTTGGAAATTTAAAAAAGCACCAAGATATTGTTCTTGTAATTCTTGTCTGGCTTATTGCAATATTTATTGGAACAATCCCATTTTTATTTATTGGCAAATCATTTACTAAGTCTTTATTTGAGATAACAAGTGGTTTTACAACAACTGGATTTGAGGCATTTGATCTTGATACAATTCCTAAAACTTTTATATTTTACAGAAGTGTTACAAACTTCTTTGGTGGTATAGGACTTGTTTTAATCTTAGCAAGTACTATAAATATAAAGCATGGTATGTTATTTTATAAAGCTGAAGGTCATGAAGGTCTTATGCCTAGTTTAATTAAATCATCAAAACTACTTTTTTCAATTTATTCATTTTTTATCTTAATTGGAACATGTCTTTATATAATTGCAGGAATGAACTTTTTTGATGCTTTAAATCACGCTATATCATCTATTGCAACAGGAGGATTTTCAACTTTTAATGATTCTGTTGCAAGCCAAAACAGAAATATTCAAATTGTATCAATTGTTTTAATGATTCTAGGTTCTACTAATTTTTTAATTTATGTTGCAATTTTTAAAATGAAGTTTAAATCAGTTATTAAAAACTCAGAGACAATATACTCACTTTTTTTATACCTTGCCGTTATGCCGATTGTAATTTTAATACTTGCATTAAAATATAAAGCGGGATTTTATAAATCATATACCGAGTATGGATTTTTATATATCTCAGCCCAATCAACAACGGGATTATCTAATGTTAATAATTTATTAGCTATACCTGATTTTTTATTTATTATTCTACTTATTAGAATGATTATTGGAGGTCAATCAGGTTCAACATCTGCTGGTATAAAACAATATAGAATGGTTTATATTTTTAAAGGTATGATTATTTACATTTTAAATATGTTTAAAAATACTAGAACCGTTTCAACAAACTATATTTATGTAATGGGTAAAAAAGTTATTTTTTCAAAAGATGAATACCGAAAACATTTATCATTTTCATTTATTTATCTACTTCTTGTAATACTAGGTGGTATTTCGCTAATTATAGCAATGCCATATAATAAAGAATTTATTGGAAATGGAAATTTAATAAAACAAGGTGTGTTTAATTTTGCAGCAGCCCTTGGTAATGTTGGATTATCTATGTCAGATCTTACAAAAGCAACAAATGCTGAGCTTTGGATATATATTGTCGCAATGTTTTTAGGTCGACTTGAAATACTTCCAGTATTTATTGGAGTTAAGAGATTATTTTCTGATATATTTAAAAGAAAGAAAAATAAAATAGTATATAACAGTGAGGAGATATAAAATGGATTTTAAAAGAAAAACAAAAATAATTTGTACAATCGGACCAAAAAGTGCAAAAAAAGAAGTACTTGAAAAACTAATTGAAAATGGCATGAATGTTGCAAGACTTAACTTTTCTCATGGAACATATCAAACACACAAAGAAAATATAAATTTAATAAGAGAAGTTTCTAAAAAATTAAATAAATTTATAGGAATTATGCTTGATACAAAGGGTCCTGAAATTAGAACAGGAAACTTTAAAGATAATATGGTTGAATATAAAAAGGGTAGTAAGGTTATTATTACATCTAAAAACTATTTAGGCGATAATAATAAATTCCAAATAAATTGTCCTGAACTTTTTAAAGATATAAAAGTAGGAGATTATATTTTAGCAAACGATGGAAAAATCCGCTTTGATGTCTTAGAAAAAAAAGGTTTAGATGAGATAGTTTGTAATGTAGCAAATAGCGGAATTTTATCAAACCAGAAAGGTTGTAATGTTCCAAATAGAGCAATCTCAATTCCTTTTTTAAGTAAAAAGGACAAAGATGATATCTTATTTGGTATTGAAAATGGTATTGATTTAATTGCTGCATCTTTTACAAGATGTGCAGAAGATATTTTAAGTATTAAAAAGCTAATAAATGAAAATAGCAAAAAAACTGTAAATATCATTGCTAAAATTGAAAATGAGCAAGGCGTTGAAAATTTACGTGAAATATTAAAAGTAGCAGATGGCATAATGGTCGCAAGAGGTGATCTTGGTGTTGAAGTATCCCTTCAACTTGTTCCAATTTACCAAAAGAAAATAATAAAAATGGCAAACGAGTTTGGAAAACCAGTAATTACAGCAACCCATATGCTTGAGTCAATGATTACAAACCCAAGACCAACAAGAGCAGAGGCATCGGATGTTGCAAATGCTATTTTAGATGGATCTGATGCAATAATGCTTAGTGGTGAAACTGCTGTCGGTGAATATCCACTTGAAGCATTAAATACAATGCATACAATATCATGTGCAATCGAAAATATTATCACATATGATAAAAATTTACAATTATCAATTTCATCAAGTGAGAAAACAATAAACGATGCAATTGGTATTGCTGTTGCCCAAACTGCATTAACAATAGAAAATACAAGTGCAATAATTGCATTTACTGAAACAGGTGGTACTGCTAAAAGAATTTGTAAATTTCGTCCTATTGTTCCAATTATTGCAATTACAAACAGTATTGATACTGCAAGACAACTTTCATACTACAGCGGAGTATTTCCAGCATTAAAAGAACATATTGAAAATTTTGAAAAATTCGATGAAATTGCAATCGAGGTTTCAAAAGAGCTTGGTTTAACGCCTGGAAGTAATATTATAATTACATCAGGATGGGCTCAAAGCCATGGTAGAACTAATACAATGAGGATTATAGAAATACCTAAAAAATAATAAATGCAAACAAAAGATAAAATAAGACAATTTATCGGAAATAAATCATTTTATAAAATGACATTTACCCTAATTATTCCAATAATTATTCAGCAAATAATTTTATCAATCTCGGGTTATATTGATAACCTTATGATAAATAAATTTAGCGAGGCCGCTTATAATGGAGTATCTTCTTTAAATAGGTTAACATTTGTCATTTTATTTTTTTCTATTGGAATTTCTTCGGGAATATCTATTTTTTTAGCCCAATATTTAGGAGCAGGTAAAAAAGAAAAAGTTGCCGGAATAATCCAGCTTGGTTTAATTCTTAGTCTTGTATTCGGAGTAATTGTTTCGCTTTTAATTTATTTTGTAGGTCCTTATGTTGTAAAATTATACCTTTTAAAATCTAATTCTACATTAGATGAGATAAAGGCAATTAGTTATGGAATAGAATATAGTAAATATCTTTCACTTTGTGGAATATTACTTGTTTCTAATTTTATGATTACAACAATTTTCAGGACTCTTAAAAAGCCAAAATATGCTATGATTGCCGGAATTATAGGAGTTTTATTTAATATATTTTTTAACTATATTTTAATTTTTGGTAATTTAGGTGCTAGCAAAATGGGAGCAAAAGGTGCTGCTATTGCAACTGTGATTGCTAAGTTTATTGAGTTTATTATTCTTATAGTATTTGCGATTATTTTTGATAAAGAAAAATATATATTTTTAATATTTAAAAAAAACTATATGAATTTATATATGCTAAAAATGTATATTAAAAAATCAACATTTATAATTTTTAACGAAGTAGTTTGGGCCTTAGTTATGTCTTTTTATGCATTTTTAATAACTAGACAAAATCAGTTATGGTATCAAGTTTATAGCTATTCTCAAAATATTTGTGATCTTTTTTTTGTCTTTATAAGTGGGCTTGCAACAGGAGCAGCAATACTAGTTGGTGAAAATTTAGGAAATGATGATTTTACAAAGGCTAAAGATTACGCAAGAAAAATAATTGGTCTTTCAATTATTTTATCTATTATTATGATGATTATGCTTATTTTATTAGGACCACTTTTTTTACTAATTTTTACATCTAGCATAAATAATATTTTCTATACATCATATTATTTAATAATAATTACTGCTATTATTTTGCCATTTTATAGTTTTAATGCTTGCATTTATTTTATCCTAAGATCAGGTGGTGACGCATTAAAGTCTTTCTTGCTTGATGAAATACCTTCCCTTTTTATCGGTATACCTATTCTTATAATTATTTACAATTACAATTATGATTTTCATTTTTCAATTATTTACACTCTTATAATATCTAAAATAGTGGATTTAATAAAAGTTTTCTATTCCATTTATTTTTATAAAACTAATGGCTGGGTTAAAAATATTATAAAAGCTGATATTTTATAAATATGTTAAAATATCTGAGATATGGAAAATAAATTAACAAAGAAATATTCATTTTTTACAGCACTTGGTCTTGTTATTGGAATTGTCATTGGATCGGGTGTTTTTTATAAAGCTCAAGAGCTTTTAAATCATACAAACGGTAATTTACTTGCTGGTGTTTTTGCGTGGGTTTTAGGTGGGCTTATTATGATTATATCAAGTTATACTTTTTCTATTCTTGCAACAAGATATGAAAATTTAAATGGTTTAATTGCCTATTCTGAAAAGCTTGTCTCAAAAGAGTATGGAATGATTGTAGGAAGTTATTCGGCTTATTTTTTTAATCCCTCAATGACAGGAGTTCTTGCTTGGGTTTCAGCAATATTTTTTCAAAATTTATTTAATTTAAATATTTCGCAAATTGGAATTTTATTCATATCTCTTGCTATTTTAATCTTTTTTTATCTATTTAATTTATTTACTCCTAAATTATCTGGCCTTTTTCAAATTTCTACAACCTATATAAAGATGCTTCCACTTATTATTGTTGGAGTTTTAGGAATTATATACGGCTTAATAAATCATGAATTTGAATACTCTTATAAAAATGGCGAAATTATTAAAAGTTTAAATGAGACAAAAATGTTAATTTCAAATTTTAAATTTAATACTAATTCAATAGGATTTAATAATTTTTTTAAATGTCTTGTGGCAACTGCGTTTGCTTATGAGGGTTGGAATGTTGCAACATCAATAAATAGTGAGATAAAAAATCCTAAAAAAAACTTACCTAAGGCATTAGTTATTGGAACATTTTTAATTATGCTTATATATATTACTTACTATATTGGACTTGCAGGTGCAGCCGATATAAATATTTTAAGAAAAGGTGGAGTTAATTTTGCCTTTGACCAATTATTTGGAAAGATGTCTGTTATTATGAAAGTATTTGTTTTAATAAGTTGCCTTGGAACAACCAATGGTCTTATGATGGCAAATGTAAGAGCTCTTTATTCACTTTCTGTAAGAAATTATGGCCCTTTTCCTAGTATAATGAAAAAGGTATACAAGAAAAACAAAATGCCCAAATTCGCCAGCATTATAAGTCTTTTACTTGCCACAATTTGGTTTCTAGCATTTTTTATTCCTACATTTATTTATAAAAGAAATAGTATATTTAAATTTGACATAACAGAACTTCCAATAATATTTATATATATTTTCTACATTTTAATTTATATAAATATGATGATTAAAGAAAAAGATTTAAATAAGTTTAAGCGATTTGTTGTACCAATATTTGCACTTTTAGCAACATTTATAATGCTAATTGCCCTATTTTATTCACATAAAGAAGGACTTGCTTGCTTTTTATTTTATCTTTATATTACCTATTTTTTAGTTTATGTAGTAGAATATTTTAATAAAAGAAAAAAAATAACATATCATAATTTGAAAGAAGGTTTAAAAATATATGATTCAAATCGTTGATGAAATAAAAAATAATTTAAAAGGAAAAAAATTCAAAATTTGTTTTCCAGAAGGAAGTGATATTAGAATTTTAAAAGCCTGTGAAATGCTTTTAAAAGATAAAATACTTACTCCTGTTATTTTAGGTGTTAAAGATGAGATATTAAAATTAGCAAGCCAAAATAAGATAAACTTACAAGGTTCAGAAATAATTGAGGTATCTGATAAATTTTTAAAATATACCGAAATGGAAAATTTAATGGTAGAGCTTAGAAAAGGTAAAGCAACAAAAGATGATGTAAAAGAGATGCTTAAAAAATCTAACTACTTTGGAACAATGCTTATAAAAATTGGATACTGCGATGCACTTTTAGGGGGCGCTACATATTCAACAGCCGATACAGTAAGACCTGCACTTCAAATAATTAAAACAAAACCAGGTGTTAAACTTGTATCAAGCTCATTTATAATGATTAGAAAAAATAAAAATAAAATAGAAAAGTTAATCTTTTCAGACTGTGCTCTTAATCTTTTCCCAACAAGCGAAGAACTTGTAGAAATTACAAAACAAAGTGTTGAAACTGCAAAAATATTTAAAATAGATCCAAAAGTTGCTCTTTTATCGTATTCAACATTAGGCTCTGGAAAAGGTGATGCTGTTGATAAAGTAAGAAATGCTTACAATATATTAAAAAATGAAAATGTTGATTTTTCATTTGATGGTGAAATTCAATTTGATGCTGCTTATATGCCAGATGTTGCTAAAATTAAGGCTCCAAATTCTAGAGTTGCAGGATGTGCAAATGTATTTATTTTTCCAGATATAAACAGTGGCAATATCGGTTATAAAATAGCAGAAAGACTAGGTGGCTTTGAAGCACTTGGGCCAATACTACAAGGTTTAAATGCCCCTATATGTGATCTTTCACGTGGATGCAGTATACTTGACATTTATAAAATGTCATACATTACTATTATGCAAAAAAATTAAAAGGAGAATATATCATGCAAATTACAAAAGTAAATATTACAATTATTAAAAACCAAGAACATCTTAAAGCAATCGCTGAGGTTATATTTGACAATCAATTTATTGTTAAAGATATTAAAGTCGTTGCTAAAAAAGAAGGATATTTTGTTTCTATGCCAAGTAAAAAAATTGAACGTGCCGGAAAAGTTGAATACTATGATGTAGCACATTCACTAGCACCTGGATTTACTAAAGAAATAAATAACCATATTCTTGATGAATACTATAAAATAACAGGCGAAAAAGTAAAAAAAGAAAATAAGGAAGAATAAAAATGTGTGCCAGACTGGCACACATTTTTTATAATTACCTATAAAATATTTATAAGTTTAATCCTCAACTAACCAATGTGCAATATCTTTTACTGTTATTCCATTTATATCAAAATTATGCTCTAATGTATTAGTGGTTCTTGTCCAAAGTTTATGGTCACGGTAGAATTGGTCCTCCTTCGCTCACACTAATTGTGTGGGCTTTTTTTGTGCCTCAAGCTTGAGGCACAAAGTTTTTAAAAATAAGTTATTGCTATTAAAAAATACAAATTCAAGATTTAATTTTCTTATAAACAATAAGTTTAAGATAGAAAATACTACTAAGCGAAAGCATTGAGCCAAATATAAACCATAATAAATAATTACTTGGATTATATAACTGTTTTCCACCTATAAAAATAATTAAAACTCTATAAAGAGAAATTATTGAGCTTATAAAAATAATTGCTGCTGTAAGATTTTTAACATTTACGCATTTTGCTACTATTTTTAAAAATATAAATATATATATTGCCATACTTATTCCTCTTAGAAGTTGAGCAATAATTGAAATATATAAATTATTTGAAAGAGCAAGAACAAGCCATCTCGAAGAAAGTAAAAACACCATTAAAAAAGCAAGTTTTTTAATATTTAACTTATTATGATATTTTGCCAGTATAAACATTAAAATAACCTCGACAATAACAAATGCCGCAAGTAAATAACTATAATTGCTTGCCCCAAAATTAAACCTCGTATCAAAATAATTTGGAACAAATGTATCAATTGCATTCATCGTTCCATATGAAAATAAAAAGAAAAATAATATTGCATAAAAGTTTTTATTTGTAAATAACTCATGTAAATTAGCCTTACAAACCTCTTTTTTATCTCCTAATACAACAGGCTTTACAAATATTAAAATTGTAGAAGTTAGAATAAATAATACTCCACAAATTGCAAAAATATATAAATAATTAGTTTGAGTGAATTTTAAAATAAAGCCACTTAAGATTGCACCTACAACATATGAAATAGAACCAAATACTCTAATTTTTACATAATCAATTTTTACATTATCTGAGTATACCTTAGTAAATGAATCAAGAAGCAAATAAACAGGCTGACCTGATATAGCAATTAAAAAAAGAACAATAAAAAGAATAGTAAAATTCATTCCGATAGTTGATATAAATATAATTAAAAGTCCTTCAATTAAAGATAAAACTGTTACAAACTTCTTATTATTTTCTAAATTAGAATGCCTACCTATTAAAGACCATAAAGGATTTATAAAAATGGATACAAAAGGCATCAACATTAAAAGATATCCGGCATACTCAATACTTAAACCATTTTGTGAATATATCTTAGGATTTAAATTTTGATATTTTAAACCATTATTAAGCCCGCTAGTTAAAAATAAACTTATAAAAGGATAAAAAAATGAATCCCCCATATAACGAAGGAAGTATACTAGTTGATATTTAACTGTTTCTTTTTTATTTATATTAACTTGCATAAATTTATTTTGAAATCGTATTTTTTCATTTTCTTTATTATCTTTTTCTTTTCTAATTTACTATATCCAATTATATAAAAACTAGGACCACTACCTGATAATTTTATTTTATTTGAGATACTTAAAATATCATCATATATATTTTTAATATATGGATCTTTTAAAATAATATCTAAAAAATCATTTGTAGCATTTAAATAGTATTTCAAAAAGTCATTATCATAGTTTGAATAATTTAGCTTATTTAATTTTTTATATCCTATTTTATAAAACATATCACTAGATAATATTTTTATATTAGGAGTAATTATCATTACTTTTTTATTATAAGACTTATTTAAAAATTTCAAAGAAGTTCCATCACAAAATACATAACTAGGCTTATTGTATAAAGAAAATACTGTATCACTACCAAATAATTTAGATATTTTTTCTAGGGTATTATTATCTAAATTTAGCCTAAAAAATTTATTAAGTAAATTTATTAAGCAACTTGCATCGGAACTTCCGCCACCAAGACCTGATGCAATTGGAATACGTTTTACAAGTTTTATTTTTACCTGAGATATATTATATTCTTTAATAAAGTATTTTACAACCTTATTTAAAATATTACTTTCTATATCTATATTTTGAGATAGTATAAATTTATTGCTTTTTTTAATAATTATTTTATCACTTAAAGAAACTGGTAAAATTATACTTTCCAATTCATGCTTATTATTATTTAATTTATCTCCTAAATTTAATCCTAAATTTATTTTAGCAAATGCTTTAGCTTTCATCTTTTAAAAATTTATATAACTCATATATCTTTCTTTCACAAAGTTCTTCGGCTCTTAATTTTTCATTCTTATAATTTTTTATAAGATAGTCTTTAATAGCTGATACTTTATCAGGATATACTTTATTTATATTATTTATGATGGTCTTTCTTTTTTGAGAAAATATTAAATATATAAAATCAATATAATCGCTATCTAGTTTTTCTATCTTTTTTAAAAGATATATAACCGAACTGTCAACTTTTGGTTTAGGCATAAAATCATTTTTACTTATATTTACAATTCTTTTTTTAGTGCAAGCATATTCAAATACAACGCTTACCTGATTATATTCTTTGCAACTTTTATCAGCCATAATTCTATCAACTATTTCTTTTTGAAACATTAAAATAGCACTTTTCATATTTGAGTTTAAAAAATAAAATAATATCTTACTAGTTAGATTATATGGAGGATTAGATATTAAAATGTTTTTTTCTGTAAATGTTTTTTCAGATTTAAAAAAATCCTCAAATACTATTTTAAGATTTGAGTTATTAGATTCTAATTTTTTAAGATTATCTTTTAACTCTTGATCTATTTCATATGCTGTAACTGATTTTGATTTTTTTACAAGTTCTTTTGTTAAAAATCCCATTCCAGGACCTATTTCAATAACATCGAAATCTTTTAAATCAATGGTGGTTGTAATTTTATCTACAACACTTTTATTAAGTAAAAAGTTTTGTCCGAATTTTTTCTTAAAATTAAACATTTAAAACCCTTTCAAGATCATCTTTTTCAATATCAAGTGCAACAAGTTTTTTATATAAGCTCTTAGAATTACTATGACCAATATTATAATATTTTGTTATAATCTCTCTTTTTTTAAAAGACATCTCAGTCCCGATTAGACCTAAATTATATAAATCAATAGGAAGCAATTTTGACGTTGTATTTTTTTTAAATTCTATTATATTATCAAATAAATGTTCCAATGTGTAATCTGATATATTTTCAATACCAACTTTATTTTTTTTAATACATAAATTCTTATCTAGATATATATGTCTTGGATTTTTCAATTTTTTGCAAAGTGCACTTCTTATTTTCTCACCAGCAGAATCAGGGTCAAAAACAAGAATTATAATATAACCTTTTTCCTCAAGAGACACTAAATCATTAACTAAATCATCAGTAAAACCAAGACCATTGGTTTTTCTAATTAAGATATTCTCATATTTTTCTTTAATTTTTTTTATATCGTTTACTCCCTCAACGACAACTACATAATTTTTAATAATACCCCTCTTTAATTTATTTGGTATAATTTTATTAGGTGATAATAATGACAATCTTTGAAAAAATTGTAAATCGTGAAATTGGTGCTAACATAATTTATGAAGATAATGATATTATGGCATTTTTAGATATTGCCCCAATTAGTGTTGGACATACTCTTGTAATACCTAAAAAACCGTATAAGGATATTTATGAAATGCCAGACGATATTATTGCAAAGCTTTTTAAAGTAGTTAAAGATTTATCAATTAAGCTTAAAAAAGTTTTTAAAGCAGATGGAATAAATTTAATAAACAATAATGAGAAAAAAGCAGGTCAAGTAGTTTTTCACTATCATGTTCATATTATTCCAAGATATAACGATGATTTAATAAATTTACATGCTGATAGATTAAATGCAACCGATTCAGATATTAAATCATGGTATGAAAAAATTACTAATACTAAATAGGGTATATTGTAAATATAACTCCATTATCTAAGTTTTCAACTTTAATATTTAAACCAAATTTTAAAAGAGTTACTTTTGTAATACTTAGTCCAATACCAAAATTACCATCATTAGATTTTTGATAAATGGTAAACATTGAACCTATAAAATCAGGATCAATATTTGGACCATCATTATAAATAGTAAGTCTTTTTTTATTTAGATTTATTTCTATTTTATTTTTAGCATATCTTATAGAATTTTCTAATATATTTTGAATAGCAATACTAAACTTCTCACTATCACCGAAATATTTACTATTGTCTAAATTATATAATATTTCACCACTAAATCTAAATTTATTATCAGCTACCAAGCCTTCTATAATAGGTTTTATTAAAAACTCTTTATAAGATTTAGATTTTTCTTCCAAATACTCTGCTTTAATATAATTTATTAGTTTTGTAATTCTTTTAGAAAGCTCATCGGATCTTTCTAAGATTATATTTATACTTTCAATGTCGGCAACTCCATCATAGATTGCCTCTGCATATGATTTAATTATACCTATAGGATTTTTAATATCATGAGACATATTTTGAAGCATATCTCTTTTAGCAATTTCTGATAAGAACAATTCCTGCCTTAATTTATCAACATTTTTACAAAGGTTAGTTATTTCATCTTTTCCCATTATTGCTATTGGCTTTTGATAATTATGCTTTGGTAAGTTTATAACATCATCACTTAATCTATTAAGTCTTTTAGAAATTAAAAAATAAATAATTAAATAATTAAATATATTTATCAAAACAAGAATTACAATAAGACCTACTAAGAAAAAAACAATTGTTAACTTCTTATTTTCCTTAACAAACTCCTCATCAGTAAATGCTCCTAATACTTGAACTTTTTTCATGTCTTTATCTTTTTGAACAATATCAAGGAGTATAGTATAATTTTTTTTATTATCGCGATATTTAATAGTTTTTGAAACTACCTTAGTAGTTTCATCTGTATTTTTAATAAGACTTTTATAAATTATATTATCAATATTTTTAACTATATAATTTAAAACATTTGATAAATTTTTATTTTCATCAACTCTTGATACTTTATCAATCCAGTTGCTAAATTTATCATTTTTTATATAAGTATTATTTTTATTTTTTATATACTCGTGATTAAAAAAACAGTTATATGAATGATCTTTTATAACTCCTTCATTAGATTGAATTATTTCTTTTTGCTGATAAAAATACGCACCAAGTTGTCCTTCATTTAATTTTTGAAACATATTATTAGATGCAAAAGTAAGAATAAGAATAAATATTCCAAAAAATAAAAAGGCAGCAATAGTATAAAAAGTACTAAGTAATATACTTAATGATATTCTACCTTTTTTAATCATTATAATATTTTATAACCTAAGCCATATATTGTCTCAACTTTTAATTTTGGAAGTTTATTTCTTAGCCTTCTTAAAAGATCATCAACTACTCTTGAGTTTTGCTCATAATCTTTTCCCCAAATGCTATATAAAAGCTCTTCCCTTTTAATTTCTTGATTTTTTCTTCTTAGAAGATATTCAAGAAGTTGAAACTCTTTATATGTTAAAATGATTTCTTCATCTTTTTCTTTTACTATTTTTCTTGTAAGATTTATCTCATATTCAAAATATTCAATAATTTCTTCTTTTTGTCTTTCTTTTCTATTTAGTAATTTATTTATTCTAAGAAGGAGCTCTCGTGGTGAAAAAGGTTTAGCAAGATAATCATCACTTCCTATTTCAAGTCCATAAACTTTATCCACATCTTCATTTCGCGCAGATGTAAATAATACTGGAATATTTTCATTGAAAGCTTTTATTTTTTTCAAAAGTTCAAAGCCATTTATTTTTCCAGGTAAGTTTATATCAAGTATCCACAAGTTAGCATTTTGATCATTTAAATAAGGCATAGCACTTTCACCATCATAAAATGCTTTTACGCTATATCCTTCCATTTCTAAATATTTAACTAATAAATCAGATAATTGTTTTTCATCTTCAACATAATATATATTCATTATATAACCTACTTTTTAATAATTTTTACACCATTCATATAAGGTATCAAAACTGTTGGAACTTTTATAAAGCCTTCTTTTGTTTGATAGTTTTCACAAATTGCAACAAGTGTTCTTCCAACAGCAAGGCCAGAACCGTTTAGTGTATGAACGAATCTCGTTTTATCATCTTTTTGGTCTTTAAATCTTATTTGGGCTCTTCTTGCTTGATAATCTCTAGCATTAGATATTGATGCAATTTCACGGTATTTATTCTGCCCTGGTAGCCAAACTTCAATATCGTATGTTTTGCACATTGAAAATCCTAAATCCCCCGTTGAAAGAAGCACAACTCTATAAGGTAGTTTTAAAAGCTTTAAAATATCCTCTGATGCTTTTAACATATCTTTTAACTCTTTTTCAGAATCTTCCGGTCTTGTAAATTTTATAAGTTCTACTTTATGAAATTGGTGTTGCCTAATAATTCCTCTTGTATCTTTTCCAGCACTGCCTGCCTCTTGACGAAAAGCAGTAGAATATGCTACAAATTTTTTAGGAAGCTCACTACCTTTTAAAATTTCATCTCGATAATAATTTATCATAGGAACTTCTGCAGTTGGATTTAAGTATAAATCTTGGCCTTCAACTTTAAATGAATCTCCTATAAACTTTGGAAACTGCCCTGTTCCATACATAGAATCAGAGTTAACCATATAAGGAGGAATTGCCTCAGTATAACCTTTTTTAATATGAGTATCAAACATAAAATTTATCAAAGCTCTTTCAAGCCTTGCGCCAAGACCTATATCATATGTAAATCTTGGAACCGATACTTTAACTGCTCTTTTAAAATCCAAAATACCTAAATTTTCACAAATCTCATAATGGTCTTTTACAGGAAAATCAAACTCTTTTATTTTTCCCCATTTTTTTACTTCTAAATTATCTAGATCAGATTTTCCAACTGGTAAATCATCATCTGGAATATTAGGAGTTTTTAAAAGAATTTCTCTTATTTTTTTATTTAATAAATCAAGCTCAGAATCAATTTTTAAAATATCGTCTTTGAAATTATCAATTTCAGCAAGAATTTTACTAATATCTTTTCCTTCTCTTTTATATTGACCAATTTCTTGCGATACTTTATTTTTCTTTGCTTTTAATTCATCACCTTTTAAAATAAGATCTTTTCTTTTTTTTGAAAGTAAAACCAATTCCATAAGATATGAAAAATCATCATTTCTTGTATTTAATTTTTTTACTACAAGATCTATATTATTAACTACATAATCTAAATCTAACATACTATCACCTTAATTTTTGATTATTCCTATTTTATTTATAAGTATACCAATACCAAACGATAATGCCGATATAAATATTGCTATACCAGCCATTGTGAAAAAATTCCTTTTAAGACTTTGCTTTTTGGCAATACTCATATAAAAATTAAATAAAAATATTATTATAATTGCAAATATAAACATTAAAGAAATACTTACAATTTTATTTTTTAAAACAAGATATGGTAGAGTTAAAATAAAAACAGTGAAAAGATAACTTACTCCTGATAAAAATAATGCTTTAAATGGCTTTAAATCTTTTGTTTGTCTTGCTGATATAAAACTTGATGCAGCCATAGACATAGCAGCAGATATTCCTGTAATTAAACTTATTATATAAACTACTTTTAAATTATTTAAAGCAAATGTATAACCAGCAATTGCAGCAGACATTTCAACTATTGCATCATTTAATCCTAAAACAACAATAGATACATATTCAAGTTTATTTTCATCACAAATTTTACTAATTAAATCTAAATGTTCTTTTTCCTCTGTTGCAATATGTTTTATTATTATATCATCATTTGATAAAAAAACACTATAGCTTGTAAGAAGCTTTTCTTCTATTTTTTCAAGCATTCTAAGCGAAAATGTAATTCCAAATAAAGAATTTATAAAATAATGATACATTAAATAAAGAAAATTTATTCTAGTTTTTTTTAGCGTTTTTTCTTCAAGCAACATTAGATGCTTTTTATCTTGAATAATAAGATTTTTAAGTATTTCAATTTTAGAATCATTTATGCCATTTTTATTTTTTCTTGAAATCTTTTTTAATGTCTTTTCATAAAGTTTAATTGATAAAAGTTCAAATACGGATGATTTTTTATAAAACTTATCAACTATTTTTTTACGCTTTTCTTCTTTTCTTTTTTTTAACTTCAAGGAGTTAAATATAACTTTCATTATTTAATCTTTTTATCTTTTGATTGTTTTTTATCTAGTTTCTTAGAACCTATTTTATCATTTGTAATTTCTTCATCGTCTTCATCTGGGATAATTTCATCTGTTTCGCCTTCCTCATGTGGAATTATGGCAGTGGTTGCAACTTTTTGATTATCTTTTAACCTAATAATTCTTACTCCTTGAGTCGATCTACCTATTTCTGATATTTGATCTATTGCAACTCTTATAACCATTCCAAGATCAGTTGAAATAATTAAATCTTCATCTTTTCCAACTTGTGAAAGATTTTTTAAATTACCATTTTTTGTTGTAACATTTAAAGTTTTTACACCCATACCACCACGGTGTTGACTTCTATACTCATTGGCTTTGGTTTTTTTACCATAACCTTTTTCAGTTACAACTAAAATTGATTCTGAACTATCTTTAGATATTACAGCAGCACCAACTATTTTTTCTCTTGGTTTTAAATTCATACCAATAACACCAGCAGCCTGTCTTCCCATAACTCTAACCTCAGTCTCTGCAAATCTTGTTGCTTTACCATTGCTTGCACCAAGAATAATATCTTTACTACCATCAGTTACAACAACTTTTAAAAGTTCATCATTAGCTTTCAAATCTATTGCAATAATTCCTGATGTATTTATATTTTTAAACTGTGATACTTTAGTTCTTTTTACAATACCTTTTTTAGTTATAAAAAATAAATTTAAGCCATCATCTTCAAAATCTTTAACTGTTGCAAGAGATGCAAATGTTTCATCTTTATCAAAATTTAATAAATTAACAATCGGAAGCCCTCTCGAATGACGTGAGCCTTCTGGTATTTGATAGCCTTTAATCTTATAGACTCTGCCTTTGTTTGTGAAGAATAAATGATAATCATGAGTTGATGTCATCTTAATTGAATCAATGAAATCATCCTCATATAACTTCATACCAGACAATCCAACACCATTTCTATTTTGAAGTTTATAACTATCAAGTTGCATTCTTTTAACATATCCATTATTAGAAATTGTAACTATTACATCTTGAACTGGAATTAAATCTTCATTTTCAATTGAAAAATCACATGTCATATCAATTGTTGAACGACGTTCTCTTGCATAAAGTTGTTTAATTTGAAGTGCTTCTTCTTTAATAATTTCAAGTTTTCTTTTTTCACTTTTTAGAATTTGCTGATAATCTTTAACTTGATTTCTTAACTCCATTGCCTCTTTATTGATATTTTCAATTTCAAGACCAGTTAATTTTTGAAGCTTCATATCAAGTATTGCTTGAGCCTGAATATCATCTATTTTTAGCTCTTTACATAATCTTAACTTAGCTTCTTCTGTAGTCTTACTTTTTTTAATTATAGCAATTGTTTTATCAATATTATTTAATGCCTTTATTAAACCTTCTAAAATATGAAGTCTTGCCTCAGCTTTTTCTAAAAGATATTGAGTTCTTCTTTGAACAATACTAAGCTGGAAGTTTAAAAAGTTTTGTAAAATATCAGTAAGTGATACTGTCTCAGGTTGTCCATTTACAAGGGCAATCATATTTATTCCAAATGATGATTGCAATTGGGTATGTTTATATAAGTTATTTATTAAAACAGTAGGTATAACATCACGTCTTACCTCAATAACTATTCTCATTCCCTTTAAAGTTGATTCATCTCTTAAATCAGTTATACCATCAACTAATTTTTCTTTTGCAGCTTCTGCTATTCTTTCAAGAAGTCTTGTTTTATTTACAAGATAAGGAATTTCACTAATTATAAGTTGAGTTTTATTTTTAGTCTCAACAACGTCGATTTTAGCTCTTATAGCAATAATTCCATTACCAGTTTCATAAGCATTTTTTAATCCTGTTAAACCTATAATTGTTCCACCTGTAGGAAAATCTGGCCCCTGAATATATTTCATAAGCTCAACTGTTGAGATTTGTGGATTATCAATAAATGCAATAAAACCATCTAATACCTCACCTAGATTATGTGGTGGAATATTTGTTGCCATACCAACTGCTATACCAGTTGAACCATTTACTAAAATATTAGGAAATTTTACAGGTAAAACAGATGGTTCATTTTCAGTATTATCATAGTTAGGAATAAAATCAACTGTGTTTTTATCAAGATCTCTTACAAGCTCCATAGCAATTTTGCTCATCCTAGCCTCGGTATAACGCATTGCTGCTGCTCCATCACCATCAATTGAACCAAAATTACCATGACCGTCAACAAGCGGATGATGGTATGAAAAATCTTGCGCCATTCTAACCATTGCCTCATATATAGAAGAATCACCATGAGGATGATATTTACCCATTACCTCACCGACAATTCTTGCTGATTTTTTATACTGAGTATTAGCACGAATACCAAGATCGTTCATTGTATAAACTATTCTTCTTTGAACAGGCTTAAACCCATCTCTTACATCAGGAAGTGCACGTGAAACTATTACACTCATTGCATAACTTAAAAAGGAATTTTTCATCTCAGTTGATATATTAACCTCTTTAATTTTGCCGTGGTTAATATCTTTTATATTTTCATCATCTTCGACATCTTCGTTTTCTTCTAATATATCTTTTTTGTTATCATCCATTTTAATATTCTCCTTTAAGCATCAATGTTTTTAGCATATATTGCATTAGCCTGAATAAATTCTTTTCTTGGTTCAACTTCATCACCCATTAAGGTTGTAAAGATTGCATCGGCATCCATTGCATCCTCTGTTGATACTTGTAAAAGTGTTCTTGTATCAGGATTCATTGTAGTATCCCATAACTGCTCTGGATTCATCTCACCAAGACCTTTATATCTTTGTATTTGGAATGTTTTCATCTCTTTTTGTAGTTGTTCAAGTCTTGCCTCAGTATATGCATACTCAACCTTTTTACCTTGTGATATTTTATAAAGTGGTGGTTGAGCAATATAAATATAGCCTTTATCAACTAAGTCTTTCATATAACGATAGAAAAATGTTAATAAAAGTGTTCTAATATGTGCACCATCAACATCGGCATCGGTCATAATAATAATTTTATGATATCTTGCTTTTGAACTGTCAAAATCATCAGAACCAATTCCTGTCCCAATTGCTTTTATAAGAGATAATATTTCTTTATTTGATAATATCTTATCAAGTCTTGCTTTTTCAACATTTAATACCTTACCACGTAAAGGTAAGATTGCTTGAAACTCTGAATTTCTTCCTTGTTTTGCAGAACCACCCGCTGAATCTCCTTCAACAATATATAGCTCTGATATCTCAGGTCTACGACTACGACAATCCGCAAGCTTTGATGCAAATCCTAAATTATCAAGCGGTGATTTTCTTCTTGTTGCATCTTTGGCTTTTCTTGCGGCAATTCTTGCAACTCCTGCAGAAATTGCTTTTTCCATAATAGCCTTTGCGTCATCTGGATTTTCGTATAAGAATTTAATAAGAGACTCACCTACAAGTTGACTTACAAGTTGACGAACCTCAGGATTTCCAAGTTTTGTTTTAGTTTGTCCTTCAAATTGAGGATTAGGATGTTTTACAGAAATTACCGCAATAATCCCTTCCCTTGTATCTTCTCCAATAAGTGATTCTTGATTTTTTTTAATTAGATTTTCTTTTTGGCCATAGTTATTAAGCTCTCTTGTTAAAGCAAGTTTAAAACCATCCTCATGCATACCACCTTCATGAGTAATAATATTATTTACAAATGAATAAATATTAGTTGCATAAGAATCGTTATATTGAACTGCTACTTCAACTGTAATATTATTTACAGTTTTTTCAAGGTAAAAAAGTTCCTGATTTATCTTAGGTCTTTTAGAATTTAAAAAATCAACATATTCTTTTATACCACCTTCATAACAATACTCTTCTTTTAAAATTGGTGATACTCTTCTATCTGCTATTTCTATTTTTAAACCTTTATTTAAAAATGCAAGTTGTTGAATGCGGTTTCTTAAAATTTCATAATCATATTCCTGGCAATCTGTAAATATTGTCTTATCAAATTTAAATGATACTATTGTGCCATGATCAGTTGATGAACCAACTGTTTGAAGCTCGCATGTTGGCTTACCTTTGGAATAACTTTGAGTATATATTTTTCCATCTCTGTGAATTTCAATATCAAAATTATCTGACAATGCATTTACAACAGATGCACCAACTCCGTGAAGTCCACCTGATACTTTATATGATTTACCATCAAATTTACCGCCTGCATGAAGTACAGTTAAAATTGTCTCTACTGCTGGTTTTTTTGTTTTAGGATGAATATCAACAGGTATTCCTCTACCATCATCAGATACCTTAATAACATTACCTTTTAATATTTCAACATTTATTTTAGTGGCATATCCTGCTAGAACTTCATCAATTGAATTATCAACTATCTCCCAGACAAGATGATGAAGTCCACGAGAACCAGTAGAACCAATATACATACCAGGTCTTTTTCTTACTGCTTCAAGACCTTCTAAAACTTGGATATTTTTGGCACTATATTCCTCACTTGCATTTTCTATATCTTTTTCATCTTCTACCACATTACCACTCCTTATTCTCTATTTTTATTCTTGTAAACTTATCATTTTTTATATCTTTTACTGATGAAATTATTATTTGAATATCATTTGTAAAAGTATCAAATACTTTTTCTATATTTTTACTATCCAGCATATTTGTAATATCATCAATTAAAAAAATTGGTGTTTTATTATTTTTTAATAAATTATTAATGATTGCATATTTAATTTTTAAAAGACTTAATTGCATTTCTCCATTAGATGCAATTTTTTTTATTTCTTCATTATTTAATAAAATCTTATAATCGTCTTTTTGAATACCATTTAGTGTTTGTTTATAATCAATTTCTTTTTTAAAATTTTTCTTAAAGTATTTTTCTAAATTCTCAATTTTAGTATCTGGCTCATATCTAAGCGATATATTTAAATTAGAAAATAAATTAAGTAAATGTAGTTCCTCATTTAATCTATTTATATAATCACTTCTTATCTTTATGATTAAACTTGCAAGCTCAATTAGCTGATCAGATACTATATTAAAAAATGTTAAATCAGAATCATATGTTAGATTTTTTAAAATTAAATTACGTTGCTTTAATATTTTTTTATATCGCAAAACATAACCAGAATATTTTTTATCAATTTGCACAATCTCAAAATCAAAATAATCTCTTCTTACCTGAGGATTTAAATTAAGTAAATTAAAATCTAAATTAGTAAATGATACAACTGGATATAAACCTATAAAATCACTAACTTTTTTTATATGACTTTTATTTAAATATATATTTTTACTATCATTTGAAAAGATAGTCTCAATAATATTTTTATCATCTTCTAAAACAATTTTAAAAAAGTTTTCATCTTTTTTTATCAAGTCATTTAGGTTTGTTGTCTTAAAACTTTTTGTTGTTAATGCATAATATATTGCCTCTAAAATCGTTGTTTTTCCAGTTGCATTTTCGCCATATAATAAAATTTTATCTTTTGCAAATTCAAGATTTAAATCTTTATGAAGACGCAAATTTTTTATAGATATTTTTTTAATCATTCAACCACATATTCCAAATTATCAATTAAAACAACATCGCCTTTATTAAGTTTTCTTCCTCGTCTTTTTTCAACTATTCCATTTACTAAAATATCATTTTCTAAAAGATAATATTTAGCCTGTCCGCCACTTTGAATAATATCATTAATTTTTAGAAACTTCCCAAGTGTCAAAAAGACGCTTTTTTCATCATTTTTTTGCATTTTTTCCTTATAATACTATTAAATTATAACAAAAATAGCCCTTTTTTTCAAATTTAAAAGCGTTTTTTAAAAAATACGAATATTTTATCGTCTTATGCAATAACTATAAAATTAGGCATTTTTTAATATTTAATTACCTTTTTTAATTATCATAAAATATGTAAAAAAAGATGATTTGTGTTAAAATAAAATTGTTAAAATAAATGAAAAGGGAGATAATAAAATGCCATTTATTACAGATGTTTACGCAAGAGAAGTTCTTGATTCAAGAGGTAATCCAACTGTAGAAGTTGAAGTATATACAGAATCAGGAGCAAAAGGAAGTGCAATTGTTCCATCAGGTGCTTCAACAGGAGTTTTTGAAGCGGTTGAGTTAAGAGATGGAGATAAAAAAAGATACCTTGGTAAAGGTGTTTTAAAAGCAGTTGAAAATGTTAATGATATAATTGCACCAGAAATTATCGGATTTAATGTTTTAGAGCAAGCAAATATTGATAAAACTTTAATTGAGTTAGATGGAACTCCAAATAAAGGAAAACTTGGAGCAAATGCAATTTTAGGTATTTCTATGGCTGTTGCAAGAGCTGCAGCAGATTATCTAGGACTTGATTTTTATCGCTATGTTGGTGGTATGAATGCTAAGGTTTTACCAGTTCCAATGATGAATATAATAAACGGTGGAGCACATGCTGATAACTCAGTTGACTTCCAAGAGTTTATGATTATACCAGCAAATTTCAAAACTTTTAAAGATGCTATTCGTTGCGGTGCCGAGGTATTCCATAATCTTAAAAAAGTTCTTGCTAAAAAAGGTTATGCTACATCTGTTGGTGATGAAGGTGGTTTTGCACCAAATTTAAAAAGCAATGAAGAAGCTCTCCAAACAATTGTAGAGGCTATTAAAGAGGCAGGCTATACACCTGGTAAAGATGTATTTCTTGCAATGGATGTTGCAGCAAGCGAATTTTATGATAAAACTAAAAAAGTTTACAAACTTGAAGGTGAAGGTAAAGAATATAAAGCAAATGAATTAGTTAATTTTTATGAAAGCCTAATTTCTAAATATCCTATTGTATCAATTGAGGATGGTCTTGAACAAGAAGATTGGGAAGGCTGGAAACTTTTAACAGATAAAATTGGTGATAGAGTTCAACTTGTTGGTGATGATTTATTTGTTACAAATACTAAAAGACTACAAACAGGAATTGACAAAAAAGTTGCAAATTCAATCTTAATTAAAGTTAATCAAATAGGTACACTTACTGAAACACTTGATGCAATTGAACTTGCTAAAACAAATGGATACACAACAGTTATATCTCATAGAAGTGGCGAAACAGAAGACACACTAATTGCTGATTTAGCAGTTGCCCTAAATGCAGGTCAAATCAAAACTGGTTCAGCATCAAGAACAGATAGAATTGCTAAGTATAATCAACTTCTAAGAATTGAAGATGAACTTGATGGTATTGGAATTTATCGCGGTGTTGAAACATTTAAAAAGTTCAAAAAATAATAATTAAACATAACTATTAAAAGCACCTTGACCAATATTAAAGGTCAAGGTGCTTTAACATATACTCCTAGCCATAAATGCTACTTTTAAACCGATTCTAAAATCTTAAAAATATTTGTAATTTTTTAAAATACAATAAATAATAAAAGTGAAAAAATTATTTTGCTATTACATTATTAAATAAAAAAGAGTAAAAATATTAAATATAATTATGGATTCAAAAAAAATATCAAAAATTCTACACTACATTTACAAATCGCGCTATAACTTCTCACAAAATGAACTTCTTATGAATTTTAAAGGTGATGAGAGAATAGTTCATTTTGTTTTGGATGCATATTTTATATTTAAAAATAATAAATACTATCTTAAAAGTAAATACATATTTGATTATATTTATATAAATAAAAAAAGACATGTTATATATGATAGAAACTACCCAATTAAAATATGTGAAAATAACTTTATGATTTCTGATTTAGTTTTATTTGATAAAGAGAAAAGACAAGTCCTTTATTTAGTTAATAGAAAATACCAAGAATTTGATGTAAAAATAGATAAGAATTATCATCTATCTTTTTATTTTGATAACAAGGATTTAAAAAATTATAAAATACATTCAGATAATTTTAAAGACTTAAAAATAAATAAAATATATAAAGCATCATTAACAGGAATTTGCGATTTTACAATAAATATTAAAATAGTAGAATTAATTGGCTCAAATAACGATTTTGATATTCATATAAAAAGACTAATTTCTAAGGCTAATTTTAAAAGATATTTTCCTACAAGTGTTTTGGAGTATGCAAATGATTTAGAAAACATAGATTTTTCAAAGAGAAGAGTTGATCTAACTAATATATTTACAATTACCCTTGATAACCCTGGTGCAAAAGACTATGATGATGCAATATCACTTACATATGATCAAAAATATATAAATTTATATATCCATATTGCTGATGTTTCTAATTATGTAAAAGAAGATTCTCCAATAGATAATGAGGCTAAGTCAAGATGCTTTAGTATCTATCCTATAAATGGGGTTATCCCAATGCTTCCTGATATATTATCTAATAACTACTGCTCGTTAAATAAAGATGAGAAAAAACTAACAATCACATCACATTTTAAATTTGATAAAAACTATAATCTAATTGATTTCAAAGTATTTGAAAGTTTTATTATGGTTGATTATAATTTTTACTATGATGATTTTGAAAAAGCCCAATCAGATAAAAAAGTATCCGAACTTTTTGAAAATCTTAAAACTTTAAATGATAGACTTAAAAAGACTAATCTATTTAAAAATCAATTATCTTTTTTTCAGGAAGAACCAAGATTTTATTTTGAAAATAAAAAAGTTGAAATTGATATATTAACCAAAAATAGTCTTGCTTCTGAAATAATTGAAACCCTTATGATATACACAAATTATCACATTGGAACATTTTTAAAGAATAATGATGTTGTAATACCTTATAGAAACCACGCCATGCCAAAAGAGGAAAAATATGAGGAGATTTATAATAATTTAAGTTATTTTGGAATTGATATTGATTTTAAAAATGTATTAAGGGCTTTTAAAGATGTAATAGATAAAAGTATAAATTATTCCCCACTTGAAAGAAACCTAATAAATGAGACTCTTTTAAAATCTCAGCAAAAAGCCCTTTATTCAATTACCCCCGATAATCACTTCGCACTTGGAATATGCAACTACACTCACTTTACGGCCCCAATTAGAAGATACTCAGATTTAATAGTTCATAGACAGTTAAAAAGATATTTAAATAATTTAGAACAAATTAAAAAAGGATATGTTATCTATCTTGTTGAGATAATAAACGAAAAAGAAAACGCCTTAATAAAACTTGAAAGAGATTTAAGAAAACTTTCTGCAATCCTTTATTTAAAAAATCATAAAAAAGAAAAATTTGAAGTTATTATCTCGGATGTAATTGAAAGGGGATTATTCATAAATTTTAAAGAAGGATTTTCGGGGTTTATAGCAGTATCTGATTTAAAAGATTATTTTTACTTTAATAGCCAAGAGAAAAAGCTATATTCTGATTTAGGAGATGAATATATGTATGGTGATATAATAAATGTAAAATATAAGCGTTCAGATATGGAAAAATTATTTTTAGATTTTTTAGTATGTAAGGAGTAGCTTTGGAAGTTATAAAAAATAAAAAAGCAAAATTTAACTACCAAGTATATGAAAAACTTGAGGCAGGCATTAAACTTGTTGGAAGTGAGATTAAATCAATCAGAGAGAAAAAATGCTCAATCGATGAATCATATATCACAATTAAAAAAGGAGAGGTTTATCTATTAAATGCAACAATATCTAAATTTGATAAAAGCTCCTTTTTTAATCATGCTGAAAAAAGAGAGAGAAAACTTCTTTTAAATAAAAGAGAAATTATTAAACTTGAGCAAAAAACTAAAAAAGAAGGCTTTACTATAATTCCGCTATCTTTTTATTTTAAGGGTTCTCTTTTAAAAGTTGAGATTGCACTTTGTAAGGGTAAGAAAACATACGATAAAAGAGATGCTATTAAAAAAGAAGAGGAAACTAGAAAAATTAAAAAGGCTATTAAAAACTTTTTATGACAAGAATAAATGAGTTCTTGCAAAAATTCGAAACTCCTTTTTTGAATGTTTTTTTTAATATAGTTACACTTTTAGGTTCTGTTATTGGGATTGTACTTTTTTATTTTATAATTTTAATTTTCTACGATGTAAAAAAATCTAAGTTATACCTAGTTACTATTTTGATTTTTTTTATAGTTATTACCATTTTAAAAAATATATTAAAAATACCAAGACCGTTTACATTTGAAAGTGTTTATAATCTCGATTACGAATTAACCGAAAAGCTTAATCCTAATCACTCAACCCCAAGTGGTCATAGTTATGTCGCTAGTTATTCAGTCTTTTTCATGCTATTTAATTTTAGATTAAAATACTTTAAAAAGTTATTTTATTTCATCTTATTATTTTTAGTTATGCTTTCTAGAATGTATCTAGGAGTACATTCTATCTTAGATGTCCTTCTTGGCACAAGTATCGGATTTTTAGCAAATTATATTCTTTACTACTATAAAGTACTTAAAAAAATAAAATTTAAATATAGCACCTATTTAATACCATTTATATTTTTGCTAGTTTTTATACTTCTTGCAAAAAATAAAATTGCCCAAAATAACCTAATTCTTATTGTAACAATCATCTTATCTCCAATTTCTAATATTATAGTAAATGAAAAGAAGTTTAATCTTAAATACCCAGAGAAAATATTTGTATTATCAATATCAATTCTTCCGACAATCATATTTTATGAAAATCCTAAGTACGATATAAACTTATTTAACATATTCCCTATGATTATTTTAAATTATCTAATTTATACTAATTTTTATATATTTAATAATTTAAAAAATGATATAATAAACATAAATAAAAGAAGGCGGATAAAATGAAAAAATTAACAAGTGAACAAATAAGAAATTTATGGCTTGATTTTTTTATTAAAAAAGGAGCAACACAGTTTTTGTCAGCTCCTCTTATTCCAATAAATGATCCATCCCTTTTATGGATTAATGCAGGAGTTACACCATTAAAAAAATATTTCGATGGCCGTGAAAGACCTATATCTAATAAATTAGTATCTATTCAAAAATGTATCAGGACAAACGATATTGAAAATGTTGGAAATACTGCAAGACACCATACATTCTTTGAAATGCTTGGTAATTTTTCAGTTGGAGATTATTTTAAAAAAGAAGCTATTACTTGGGGATATGAACTTCTGACAAGCCCTGAGTGGTTTTCATTTGATTTAGATAAGTTATATATTACATGCTATCCTGATGATTTAGAATCTTATAATATATGGAAAAGTTTAGGAGTAAAAGAAAATCATATAATAAAATCTAAAGATAACTTCTGGGAAATTGGAAACGGTCCTTGTGGGCCTTGTACCGAGATATACTATGACAGGGGATCTGAATATGATAAAAGAGGACCAGAACTTATAAAAGATGATATTGAAAACGATCGCTTTATAGAAATTTGGAATATAGTGTTTTCCTCATTTGATGCAAAAGAAGGAGTTCCAAGAGATAAGTATAAAGAGCTTCCAAGCAAAAACATTGATACTGGTGCTGGTCTTGAAAGATTTGCATGCATCATTCAAAATTGTAAGACTAATTTTGAAACTGATTTATTTATGCCTTTAATAAATAAAATAGAAGAAATTTCTAAAGTTAAATACAGCGGACAAAAAGAATTTAAAATAATATCAGATCATATAAAAACAATCACTATGGCTTTATTTGATGGAGCAGGATTTTCTAATGAAGGAAGAGGATATGTTTTAAAAAGACTTTTAAGAAGAGCTTTAAAATCTGGTATTAAAATTGGAATAAATAACTACTTTTTATACTTACTAGTCGATGTTGTATTTTCCATGATGCATAAATTTTATAATCTTGATAAAAATAATCTTGAATATATAAAAAATAATATTCTAGAAGAAGAAAAGCGCTTTTTAGAAAATTTAAAAAAAGGCGAGGCTAAGATAGAGGATTTAATAAAATCTGGGTGTAAGAAAATATCTGGAAAAGATGCTTTTATTTTATTTGATACTTACGGATTTCCAATTGATTTAACTGTTGATTTTGCAAATGATAATAATATCAAAGTTGACATTGATGCCTTTAAAAAGGAACTTGAAATAGCCCAGGAAAGATCAAGAAAAAACCAAAAAGATGTAAAAGGTATGGAAAGTCAAAATGAAGAATTTTTAAAATATCACGATGAATCTTTATTTTTATATGATACATTTGATTATAAAGCTAAAGTTATTAAAGTATTTAAAGATGGAATTATCCTTGATAAAACCCCTTTTTATGCAGAATCTGGTGGGCAGGTATCTGATTGTGGCTTTATAAATAATATCAAATTAGATGATATTAAAAAACTTCCTAATGGGCAACACCTTCATATACTAGATACTAAAAGTTTTAAAGTAGGTGATATTGCACTTTGTACTTTAAATAAAAAAAGCAGAGAAGATACTATGAAAAATCATACCGCAACTCACCTACTTCAAAAAGCATTAAAGCTTACACTAGGAAATCATATAAACCAACAAGGCTCAAAAGTTGCTCCTGAATTTTTAAGATTTGATTTTAATCATTTTAAAGAAATTACCAAAGATGAAATTTTAAAAATCGAGTCTGAGGTTAAAAGCCAAATTAAAAAAGCATCTAGTGTTGATATTAAAGAAATGAAAATTGATGATGCTAAAAAACTTGGTGCTATGGCGCTTTTTGGAGAAAAGTATAAAGATATTGTAAGAGTTGTAAATATCGATAACTACTCAATTGAGCTATGTGGTGGAACCCATGTTAAAAACACAAAAGATATCGTAGATTTTGCAATTACCCAAATCTCATCAATTGGTTCTGGAATTTATAGAATTGTGGCAGTAACTGGTGATGTTAAGAATTTAATTAAAAAAGAACTTTCAGGAATAAACCTTGAGATTTCTAAAATTAAAAATAGTTTTAAATCTAAATTAAAGGAACCTTCAATTATTGGAAGTTATCAAGATATTATAAATTATAAAAAATATCTAGAAGATTTAAAAAACGAAAAAAGAATTTCTGATGATAAATTAAACGAAGAAAATTCTATCATTTTAAAAAATAGAATTTCTAAGATGCTAAATAAAAATAACAGCCAAGTTATAAATCTTGAAAATGAGGATTTGAATTTATTAAAAGATTTACTTGATGATATTTTTAATGAATATAATCTAGATAATCTAGTTATCATAAATAAACTAGGTGACAAAGTATCCTATTTTGTAAAATCAAAAAATAATGCCAAAGATATAATTTCAAAACTAAACACCTTTTATAATGGTCGTGGCGGTGGAAATGATAAATTCGCTCAAGGAAGCGGAGTTATAAAGAATACTGAATTTACTCTATAAAAAAATAAGTTTGCAAGTTGCAAACTTATTTTTTTAGGATTTATTGAGAAACTAATTTTCATTAAAAAGCTAAAATTTTTATAGATCTCCAGAATGATAAAATCATTATTTATAACAAATTTAAAGTAAACAATTAGAATTTTTTAACTTTTTATAACTAGCGATCTCAATACATGGCAGAATAATAGTTGGTGCAATCAAATATAAATATATATATACCGATGATAAATATAGCGGCATATCTGGCCGATTTCCTATTTCAGGTATATATAAATTTTTATTATAAAAAAATTGCATAACCAAATTTAATGAAAATAGCACTAACCAAATAGAATTTAAGCAAATAAGCATTATAGTAACCTTATAAGTGTTCATATTGGTTTTTACTTGATATACCATTATAGAAGAAACTAATATTATGACTAGTATATACACACATAAAAATAAAGTGCCTATAATATATAACTTTTTAAAAATATTCATTGAATTAAAATAGTAAGTGTACATCTCACCATATATTTTACCGTTCTCATAAGAAGATTTTATTGTAAATTTATATCTATCTAAATATTTCGTCATAAAAACAAATCCTACAATAAAATTAATTAATAATATAAACATAACTATTATCGTATAGATAGAAATAGAATATTTTAATTTTGGGTTATTTTTAGTCATTTTTTCACCATTTGCATAATTTTCATTCATATTTTTATCACCTTGATTTTTTTACATCATCGACTAATTGTATACTAGACATTATGATACTTGGTACATACAATAATATAAACATTGCTGTAACTCCTAGAATAAAATCACGTTGATAATCTATTTTAATTTGTATATATACACCATATGTAAATTGAATTAAATACATTAAATTCAGTATCAGCAATGTTATATTTAACAAACTAATATCATTTTCATGTTTAGTTCGATTAATAATAATTGCTGATAAAGATAATGATATAAGAAAAAAAATAGAAAATATAATTGCTCTACTATGAAAGTATGCTTCTTTTTTCCCCATATAATAAAAAGCCTCTCTGTCAATCATAAATGATGCTACAAGAATTCCAACAAATGATAAAAATATAATAAATATATTATAGATTGATAAAGTATACTTTAACTTTTTAAAGTTTTTATTTGTTTTTTCTTGCTCATCATCAACACTACCATCATCCGTGTCTACTCTATAATTTTTATTTGCGCCCATGACATATCTAATAATATATATTAAATCTAATATGAGACCCAAAAGCGAATGCATCATCATATATACCGTTTTATTATGATAGATAATACCTATAATAGAAAGAATAAGTTCGAGTAAATATAAGCTCAAAAGTACTATGGACAGTACTTTTTCATTACATTTCTTATTAAATAACAATACTAGGGATAAAACAATAAATAATATAAGTATTGGAGATATAAAAAATAATGCAAAATTATTCATAATTTCAAAAGAAATAACTTTACCAAAATTGTTTTTATCTATAAATATATTAGTCACTTGTAAATATAAAATGAGTATAGAAAATAATAAAGTGTACATAATGAGCAAATGCTTTATCATACTCTTTGTATTATTTTTAATTTGAATTTTTTCATTATCCCTACACATTGAATAATCACCTCATCTAATATACAATATTTTATCGCCAAAATATTGTTGTAAATTATCAAATTATTTTCTATATGTCTTTTAATCTGGTGCAAATAATCTAACATTAATTTTTTAGAAACTTGTATAGATATACATCCGAAATAAATTTGTAACTTGCAAACTTATTTTTTTATTGACCGGTTAAACCAGATCTTTCAAATCCTTGAACAAATTTTCTTTGAATTATCATGTAAAATATTGCAAGTGGAGTAATATATAAAATTATTCCTGCACTTCTTACAGAACCAGGGAATAACTCTGGCATATCATCTGGCTGAAGAAGAGTATTTCCAACAAACTCACCTTTAATCTTTCCATCAAATAAAAGTGAATTTTTTATCTGTGGTGCAAGTAGTCCCGACTCATTTGCAAACCAACTTGAATAGTAAACATCACCAAAATTCCATACGAATGAAAAAACAAATACTGTAAGCATAATAGATGTAGCATTAGGAAGCATTACTCTAAAAAATGTTCCAACAAATCCACAACCATCCATTGTTGCTGCTTCTTCTAACTCTTTAGGTAGTCCTTCAAAATATTGTTTAAATAAATAAATAAATAAACCCGATTTTAAACCAACCCCGAAAATAGATAATAAATATAAAGAGCCTAAATTTCCAAGAAGCTTAAGTTTAGAAAAATATAGATATTGTGGAACTGTTAAAGCTTGCGCAGGAACAATAATAATTAGAACAACCATAAAAAATAATACTTTCTTAACTTTTGATCTCATCATCGCAAATCCATATCCTACAAAAACTGAAACTGCAACTTGAACTATTGCCATCGATAGCGAAAAAAGTATTGTTATTGGAAGTGATTTATTATAATTTATTAAATCTCTTGCAACCTTATAACTAAGACCACTTGTTTTAAGTGGAAGCCAAATTGAGTTCGGCTCACCAAGATAAGAGTAACTTGTAATAGATGGAATTAAGGCTGATAAAATTGGAAAAAGTATAACAAAAGAAAGACCAACTATCAAAAAGGTCCTAACAAAAACAACCGCAATGTTTGTTGCTTTTTCTTTTCTTTTAATATTTTTTACGTTTAATTTTTTCTTTTTTTCCATGATTTTCCAAACCTTTTAATACAAATATTATAACTGCTAGAAGTGCCATTGTAATAATTAAAAATATTACTGCAATCGCTGATGCAATTCCTATACCACCATGCGATGTTTGTTTTCTTACTGTAAGCTCTATTATCTGTGTCATCGGTGAACGGTATAATATCTCAACAAATGTATATACAACTGTTGTTATAGTTATTGGCATAATTTGAGGAAGTGTAATTTTCCAAAAGGCATCATATTTAGTTGCTCCTTCAATTTTCGCAACTTCATAAAGTGTTGGATTTATCGATTGAAGTGCTGATAAAAATATTAAAATCTGGACACCTGAAAAAGATATTATAGTAAATACCCTTGATACAAAATTACCAAGCCCTAATGTAATATTTGAAGGAATTAGAGCTGATTCTAAAAGGTATGATAGATTAAGTACTCCATAACTTTTTTGAGCTGTTATTACTTTTTGGTAATATGCCTCACTCGGGTTTGTTGATGTTAGTTGAGCAATAATGCCAGAACCAAATATTATAGGAAGTAAGAATATTGTTCTTGCTATCCCACGACCTTTAAATTTTTGATTTAGAATAACTGCTATTAAAAGTGAAAAAATAATTATAAATGGAAGCTCAATTAAAACCATCTGAACCGATTCCCAGACTACTCTTGTAAATGGAAAATCTTTCCCGTCAACTTTTGCAATAAAGCCTGAAAATAATGTTTTATAATTTGAAAAACCTACACTTTTAAATACATTAGTTGATACATCTTGATCTAAAAATGACAATTGAAATGTTCTAATTAAAGGATATAGAAAAAACATAAAAAATCCTATTAGTAATGGGATTGTAAAAAGAAAAGATGATAATTCTCTTTTTTTCTCATAACCTAATTTTATTTTAGTTTTACTTTTTAATGTTTTTTTATTCATCAAATAAATTTATATGTTCCTTTTAAAACATTTTCCCCCATAAATAAATAATCTTTATCACTTAAATTAAATATTGCAGTTTTATCATTTTCATATGTTATTTTAAATACATTGCTTGATAAAATTTCATGATTTTTAATATGACTTTTTTCTGTTATGGTATAAAATTCTTTAGTCTTATTATAAATATTTGAAATATCATCTTTTAATGATTTATTAAATATATTAGTTGCAAATATTCTATTATAAAATTTTGTTCCTTTAGTTATTTCACTATCGTTATATGATATGCTATATTTTAAATTAGTATTAGAAAGTAAAGCTTTTAATAATTGATAATTTGAATTATTAGACTCTGATAAATTTATACTTGCTGAAAAAATTCTAGAATATGGACTAAGTAGTAATTGTAAAAATGGTATTTGTGAATAATAATAAATTTTATTAGATGTCTCAAATGGCATATCTTCAAGATGTGATGCAAATCTTGCTAAGTTAAAAAAAGGATTTTTTAACATTAGTTTCTTATTTTCTTCTAACATTTTAGAAAGAGATTTTTCCTGTTCTTTTAACGCTCTATCTCCACTAAAAAGATCTGTTGTATAATTTCTTAGAAATTGATTGCCCAAATCTCTTATAGCAAGATTTTTTACATCTTTATTATTTTTTAAATATTTTAAAATATAATCGTATAAATAATTAGGAGATAAAAGAGAATAATTTTCTTTTTCCGAAAGTCCATCCATTAAAATATCTCTTCTATTTTCATATCCTAATTTTAATAAATTTCCACCAATTGTTCTTATTGCGTGTCTTCTTTCTTTATAATGACCTTCTTTACTATTATAATGCTCTATTAAATATGTATCAAGAAAAGTATCATTATCTTTTAATATTTGATTATATAAAGACCATTTTCCAAGTTTTCTCTCATAGGTGATATTTTCATGAGTTGCACCATTTATCCCACCTTTTGAAAAACCACTATATTTATATAATATATTATATTTTTCATACATTTTTTTAATCTCGTAAAATTGTTCATAATTTGTAAGAGATTTTAGCTTATAATTAGGAATTCCTAAAATATGTTCTTTTTTCATAAAAGCTCCTAAAACTTCAAACAAAAGCGTAGCCTCAGGTTTTATCTTACTAGTTTTAAAATACTCATCCTGAAGTGTTTTTACAAAATCATAATATGTAGATTTTTCCTTAGCAATTAAAAAATATTTAATTTGAATATGTTCATCAAGGGTAATATTTTCATAAAATTTTATTTTTTGACCTTTTACAAATTCATGATTAGCAAATTGTTTTAGCCTGAAATTTATTTCTTGCCTATAATAGTATTGATCATTTCTTGTAGTTAAATCAGCGTTAGCAACTCCATTTTTAACATCAGCAAGAATTGCTTTGTCACTATCTGATACACCATAAAATGGCATTATATTATATGGTGTTAGATTTATTTTATTGTAATTTGAAACAAGCAGTGAATCATTTTTATAAAAATTAAATCTATCAATTTTAGGATCAATTAGTCCTTTTGGTTTAATAATTGCACCTTGACCATCTGGAACAAATAAGAAGTCTGTCTCATTTGCACTATCACCTGCTTTATTTGTCTTAACAAAATTTGGCAGTAGTTTTATCTCACATAATTTAAGAGTTTTATCATTTAAATTTGGAGATAATTCTTTTATTCTATCTGTTAATACTCTAACATCTAAATTTCCATCTTCTGTAAGTCTATATTCAACAGGAATTATAAAATGTGGTCTTTTGATATATGTATGTTCAGGATTATATTTTTGGTTTCTTTTTATAAGATTATTAAAATCAATTTTATATTTATTTAAAAATATATTATAAACAAGTTCTAATACTGCTTGATCAATGTTTTGTTTTCTTTTTACAGTGCTTAGACTTTCTTTATAATCATATGCCTTTTTAAAAAACTGTTCAAGCGATTTATTTTCTTTTATTATCTTATCAAATTCTTTTTTGCTAAATTGATTAGGTATCCATGTTTTATCTATTTTTCTTTCGGCAATATCATATTCAACTCGTATACCATTTTTTAGTTTATACACTTTATAATTACCACTTTTAATAGATGATGTGAAACCATTTATATCAATCGGAATATCAATACCGCGATAAATATATGATAGATTTAATGGGCTTCTTAATATGTCGTTTATCTCTTTATCTTTATTTTTATCTGTTATAAAATATTTAAGATTTTTCTTTTGTAAATTTGCCGGATTACTGTCATAGTCACTAAAATATTTATAAGGAATTGTCTCAAACCTTTTACCATTTTTCATAACCACAACATTAGTTGTCCTATAATCAAATAAGAGTTTTGTATTATCGTCTTTTTTATAAACTTCTTTTTCCTCGTATTTATCTTTTGTAAATAATTGGTGACCTTCTTTTATCTCAGTGCCTTGTTCAAAATTATAATTATTTACTCCATTAGATCTATTTAATCTATATTTTGATAAATCAACAATTAAAAAAATTAAAAGAAAAAGCAAAATAAACGAAACAATCGAAATTGCTACAATTTGAATAATTGATAATTTAATTTTTCTTTTAGTTTTTTCTTTTTCCAATTTATCTTCCTCTTATTCTATATATTATTTCTGTAAAAAGTGATTCAGAAAATCCTGCAAGTTTTTGTAATAAATTAATCATTAAAAGAATAATAAAAACAATAATAATCATTGTCAAAAATGTAAGTAAAATTGAAAGTACATTTTTAAACACTCCATATTCATGAATTATCAAAAGTCCTATAAAAAGAAGTAGACTAGTCCAAATAATTCCAAATATAAATATTGTTTTTACAAACACAACTCCTTCAAGAGTAATAAAATTAGAAAGTAATATTGAGAAGAGATTGCATAAAATAAATGGATAAAGCGAATAACCTAATACTTTATATATTTCACCAAGTTTTCCCTTACCATCAAAAAAGGTTGTAAGTGCAAGATTTGCAAAAACAAATATTAAAAGTGGAATTATAGATGTAGCTATTATTAAAAGAGCATTCAACTTTAATGGATTATTATTATTTATAACAAATCCTTTATACTGATAATCAACTACATTCATTATTCCAAATAAAATAATGAAAATAGTGGCACTATAATAATTGCCTATTTTCTTTTCTTTTATTTTTTCAAATGTCTTAAAAGGTGCTGCAACAAGATAATGCGGTGCTGCTATTTCATCGTATACCTTTTCTCCTATAGTTTTTTGTCTAACCAAACAAATACCCCTTTTAAACCAATAAAAAATACTACTACAACTACAAGCGTTGGAACAAATGCTTTTGTTAATTTTTTATTTCTTATTTTTTCATATGCCTTAGAATAATATATTTTATTGTTTGCTTTTCTAAAATTTTCTAATGCTTTTTCATATTCTTTATTTCTTAAATTAACCTTACCAATACCTGTGTATGCTAGTTCGTTATTAGAATTTAGTTCAAGACTTTTTTGCCAATATGGCAAAGATTTTTGAAAGTTACCATTTTCATAATTTCTAACAGCATTGTTAATATTTTTACCGTATTCTGTTTCTTTAAATACAAGAATTCTTGAAATATTACTTCCATTATCCAAAACTAAAATATCATTTCCATCCCATCTTACAAGTTTAGGATATTCTAAGAAATCTTTTGAAAGATCACCCTTATTACCAATTGTATAAAGTAAATCTCCTGAACTATTATAAGCAAATATTCTATTTTTAGATCGATCGCCATCTTTTTTTATATCATCTTTAAATGTATCAAGACCTAAATAAATTCCATAATCATTTATAGCAATATCGGTAAATACTGATTGATAATTACTATCTTCATAAATATCACCAACAACCTTAGTATTGCCATTTTCAAGTAAAACATTCTCACCTTTAAAGTTCAACTTTTGGATAGGTTTACTTCCCTTTGATGATGTTGTAGTATAAATAAAACCTTTATTATCTACCGCAAGAGATGAAAATGCAACCGGAACATAATTTGTTTTTAATTTAGAATTTTTAGGTGATAATTTTCTCCAAAAAGCCTCAATACCTGATATTACAATTTTATTAGTTCCGACAAATCTTTTAAAATTAGCATTCTCGTCTAATTCTAGTATTCCTTGATCAGAGTCATTTATTAAAACATAAATTGCTCCTGTCTTAGATACTGCAATTTTACTTGGCTTAAAATTCTTTAGTCCAGGTATTCCGCTTTTATCATTTATATCAAGCTCTTTTACATAAGATAGACTATTATCATCTTCTATTTGTAAAATTGCAATCTTACCATCTGTTGCTATTTTTTTGCTCATTGCAACATATAATTTAAATATAGTTTTATTTTGAATAAATGATGCAATTGAGCTTATTCCATAAAATTGTTGCACGCTACCATTTTTAATATAAGATTCTATTTTATTTAAAAGCTTATAATTTTTATCATATATATAAATTTTATTTTTTGTTGCAACAATTTTTCTATCTTTTAAGATTAAAATATCGACAATAACATCTCCAAAATCCATTTCAAGTTCTTTATAAGTTAAAACTTTTTCCCTATTATATGAGGCTGGAGCTGCTTTTATTTCGTTATAATAGTCATAATTGTAAGAGTGATCAGATTTTGCTATGATTTTATAACCAAAAGATATTGTGGTCATTAAAATAGTTATTATTGCTAATAACAATATTTTAATATTCAATATTCTTTTGGCATTTTTTTTCACTCTAATCCAAATTCCTTTCTCTTTACAGAAATTGCATGATCTATTTCTGTAATATATTCATCCATTGTCTCATATGGACTAAGACCATCATTTACAACTGCTAAAAAAGCATTTATAAATTGTCTTGTTGTCATATAACCACCTGGTATTTGAGGTATACCTTCTGTATTTTCCATTTGAGTTTTAATAACTTCCAAATCCTTAGAAGGCCATGGTAGTTTTTCTAATGTTTTATAATTTGCTGTTGTATATCTTGCAGCAGCACCAATTATTGTTTCAAGTTCTCTTGCATATTCAAGTTGTGTATCATCACTTGTCCACCATTTCAAAAACTCCCACGATGCGTTAGGATCTTTTGTAAATGCTGACATCATTGCAACTGCTGTGCTCTTACTCGCTGCTTTTATACTGCCATTTTTAAAACTTGGTATTTTAGCAATGCTCCAGTTTCCGGCAATTTCAGGAGCAAAGACTGCTAACGTATTATATACGCTATAATCAGTAATACCAGCAGCAATTTCACCCGATCTAAATCTGTTTACAAAATTTGCTGCAACTGGTATTTTATATGCTGTGAAGTAATCAGTAAATTTAGTAAATGCTTCAAGCGCATTTTTTTGTCCAAGCGCTGATTTAGTTAAATCATCACTATAAAATTTTGCATTATACTGTGCAAGTAGTGTTGAGAAAAATCCCGCATTAACACTATTAGACACTGTTTTTGCTTGAAGTTGCTCATTTAATGTATTAGTTCCTGAATCAAGAAAGAAGTTATAATTGCTTGAATTTAATTTTTGAATAACTTCATCAAGCTCATCTGCTGTTTTAGGAGGTGTTAGTCCTAATTTTTCAAATACATCATTTCTGTAAAACATTACAGGAAATATTTGTTGTTCTGGTAAGGCATATAAGCCATTTTTTGATTTTTTCTTAAAATATAGCGATGTTAAAGCACTTTTATAATAATTTTTTAAAACATCTCCTATATCACTAAATTTAGTTAAATCATAAGCAGCACCTCTAAATGCAAAATCAATAGGCGTTCCCTCTTCAACACTTACAGCAACATCAGGACCTTTTCCTGCAATAGTTGCTTTAAGCAATGCCTCTTTTTGAACTAGTTCTAAATCTACTGCTAAGTTTTTATCAGCAAAATATTCATCAATTATTCTTTTTAAAATTTGAGCATTATCTCTACCTGATGTAATCCAGACTTTTATTCTTCTTGTTGCCTTAGGATTTCCTGCATATGTAGATTGTCTTTTAAAAGAAAATATAAAACGTGAAAGCTCAAGCCATGTGCTCTCAAATATATTAGATCTTGCTCTTTTTAATCTAGCACCTGGCGCATGGAATGTAAAAGAATCCATTGTAAATGGTTGTTCTTGTTCTGTTAAAACCCATGTTCCAAGAGCTGATATATTAGACTGAAATGTATTAAGCTCATAAATAATACTCTCGCAATATTTTGAAAATTTTGCAAGTTGCATATTTAAATTAGAAAGTGAACTAATACTTCCTGCACCGCTTTTATAAATTTCTTTATATATGTTTATTACATTTGATAATCTCTTGTAATAACTACTTAAACTACTTTCTAAATCTGGCATTTTTTCTTTTAAATTATAACTACGATTAAAATCAGGTGTAGCCGATGTATATTTAATAATATTTAAATATATCTTATTTAAATTTAAAATAATATCTTTTACCTCATTAAGTAAAAATCCAATATTTCCAAGAGATACTGAAAACTTAACAATATTTTCACCCTTTTTAAGATAGAAAAGATATTCTTTCTTACCATCTGATAATCTATAATTATTTAAATCATTTGATGATTTAAGTGGTATATAGGATGCTTCCTTAAACTGAATTTCATCATTTATAACAACCTGACGTGAGACAAAACCAGATTCTTTTATATTTTGCTTACCCCTTAAAGTAAGTGCATATAAGCCATCCTCTGGTGCATTTATTTTATAAGATAGCCAATAACCAGGCAATCTCCATGAATAAATTCCAACCGAGTTAAGTCTTTCTTTATTACCACTATTATATGGATAAAATCTCGCACTATTTCCTTCTTTTAATGGAATAAGAACTGGTGTGTTTTTCTCATAAATATATTCGGCTTCATGATTTATTGATATATTTTTACTAACTTCTTTTATTCCTTTACTTTTCCATTCAGAAAGTTTATCCTTATATGATTTAATACTTACAGGTTTTACTAGTTTAATTTTATTTATAATCATAGGTTCTCTTTTAGAAACTAAGGATAAAGTATTTTCACCCTTTTTAAAATAAAATTTATATGGTTCAGGATTATATTTTTCATAATCTGATATAAGAGTCGATATTTCTTGCTCTTTTTCAATTTGCTTTGGTCTTATTTCATCACCATTAAAATTCTTTTTAAAAGTAGTAGGTGTTTTTGTATAATTATTACCATCTTTATAAGCATCTTCATAAGTCCTTGAAAATTTTAAATTTTTAGCCTCATTAAAAGGAAGTTTATCGTTTATTAAAAGATCTCTTTCAATATCGCTTCCTTTACCTATAAATTTTTCACCATTTATTTCATATTGGCTTGAAATTTGACGATAATTTAAATAGATATTATAAAATCCAGATTCCTTAATTTTAAACTTCCAAGTAATTTTTCCTTGATCTTGGGTAATAATTGATTGATTAGTTAATAAATCAGGATGTTTTATACTAGGGTTAGTATCACCATCATCAATATTTTCATATTTTATAGTAGATGATGAATCAACATCTCTTACATTTATATCAACATCTTTTGTAGAATCACCACTATTATTTTTTAAATAATTGTAATAACTTTTCTCATCATGATAAATTTTTTCTCGTTGTGAAAAAGAAGAAATATTTTCAGTATATATTTCTTTATAACTTTTTGCAAGTGATACTATTATTAAAGAAATTATAATAAGTAGTATTATTGATAATATTATTACTTTTTTCTTCTTTTTCATTTAAAAATTCCTTATTTTATTTAATAATAAATCTTCTTACCTGATCAAGTATTTCTTCATAGTTTTTAATAATATTTGGTTTTTCTGCTTGAATTTTTGTAAGAAATGAACTATCTTTATTCTTAAACGCTTTTTGAATTGCTAGCGCATATAAATTAGTTGCACCAACCTGGTCTAACTCTGATGGTATAACATTACTTAGACCATTATGTTCATTATCGTCTTTACCTTCTTCATTATAATATTTTTCTGTTTTATAACCATGCATAAAGGCGCAAATTCTTCTTGCAAGCTCTTTTTGCGCTTCTTTATCAGGACCATCTACAAAAGATAATTTTTTAGAAATCCAAATTTCAATTAAAAGTTTATTAAATACTTTTTCATCTTTTAAATCTCCTGTAATACCGTATTCATTTGCTTTTTCTTTATAAAATTCTTCTGTTTTTTCTTTTACATATTTATTTATAAGCATTAAAATAAGTGATACTTGTTGATGGTTACTTCCTTTTGAAACTGTTAAAACGTCACCTGCTTCAATTGGAGTAATATATTTTTTATTGTCTTGTTTGTCAACTTGTGGGATTGGAACAATACCATAATCTGAAATTTTATCAAATGGCATTGACCAGTTTTGAACCATTGTAAATCCTAGTTTTCCTGCATTAAATGTATCTCTCATATGGTTTACATTCATTAGTTTATCAATGTTAAAATTAGTATTTGCTAGATCATCATCACCCTTATATGCAAGAAGTCCTTCGTCAACTAATTCTTTATAAGCCGATAAAACACTTGTAACACTACCGCTGTCTAGATTTAATTGATCTTCTAGTTTATTTTTACTTTGATCTATAAGATTTAATCCATTCGCTAAAACAGATTGAACACCGAAAAATGTTGGGCTAAGTCCTGCCGGTGTAATCCCATTTTGACCTTTTATTTTTCTAAGATATTCAGCGAATTTTGCTAAATCCCATCTTCCATTTGCCCATAATTTATCAGGCATTTCTTCTGGTTTGATTCCGGCATCAGTTAATATTTTACGATTAAACACCATCATATCAGGATAAGTTACACCTTCAAATCTTTGAATACCAAATGTCTTACCAAATACTTTACCTCTTTCTCTTTGCCAACTGTTAAATAAATATTTAGATCCAAGTTTATTTAAAAGTGAATCAAGTGGTGCTAAATTACCTAATTTAATATGTTCAAGAAGCGCCGATTTTTCAGCAACACGAATAATTTTAGCATCATTTGTTGCAGCAAGTTCAGTTGCTAAGTTTTTAGCAATTTCAAAATAATCACCTTTTGGTGTATCAAATTTAAATTTGAAGTTATATTTTGTCTCAAGAGATTTTAAAAAGTTTTTATACTCTTCTGTTTTTAACACATCAGATTTATAACCAGCCTCAAAAGGAGATTCTTCATTTATAACGTGAGTATAAAATGTAACTTCTTTACCATGTAAGTTAAGTCTTTCAATTTCATTACCATTTAAAAGTTTTTCAATATCGCCTTCAAATTTATCTTCAATAGTATCAAGTGATGATCCTTTTTGACCAATTTTAAATTTATTTTTTACATTTTTTAAAATTTCATCAACTTTACTAATCAAATCTTCAATTTGTGCCTCAGTTAATGAAGGAGTATTTTTATCTTCTACTTCTTCTTTTAACTCTTTTAGTGCTGCTTCTTTATCTTTTTTTAATATATATGTTGCACCTGCTGATGCTTCAATATCATTATTAACAACATTTAAATTTAAAAGCATATCTTTTAAATCTTTTATTGCTTCAAGAAGACCTTCTTTTGTATTAGCATAATTTTTTGAAAAACTTCCATAAAAAATTTTATTTGAAACAAAATCCAAATACTTGTTTTCAAGCTCTTTTAATAGTTCATCAACTTTATCTTGCTTAATACTTTTTTCTTTAATCTTATTTTCTAAATCATTTAAATATTTATTAAATTCATCATATGATGCTTTACTTGCATACTTATTTGAATCTAAAACTGATATTTCATTTTTTTCTTTTGTTGTAGGTATTGTATTTTTTACTAAATTTCTAGCCTCAGCAATTTTTGCTGATATTTTAGATGTGTCTGCACCTTTACAAGCAATTAGTAAAAATGCGAAAAACACAAAAACAAGCGCTAAAAATATTTTTTTAACTTTAATCATTTTTTTATCCTTTCTATCTTGATCCAAAAATTCTTAGATCATATATTCTGGCAGTAATATCTTGACCACCGTTTACAACATTTAACTTAATATATCTGCATGATACTGGTTCGTCTAGTTTATCAACTGTTATATCTTTAATATTATTTTCTCTGTGAACTACCTTAGTCCAATTAACCTTATCATTTGATGTATATATTTCATACTCAGATGTTATTGCGCCTCTATTTGATCTATCCCATGAATTGGAAAGTGATGTTGTACAATGTGATAATTCAAATCTTGAAACAGATACCTCGGCTGCAAATTCAACAATTACCCATCTTTGTCCAGGACCTTTTGATGTATTACACCACTTAGTCGCAAGATTAGGATTTCCATTTGCATCAGTATCGATAAGATAGGCTGGTTTTTCACTACTGTTAGGAATACCAGGAGAATAATTTATTCCTTCATACTCCTCACTATCATTTATTTTAGCATCACTTGTAATATCTGATTCAGCCTCTACATTATTAGAGATAATAACTCCTTTTTCAACAGTAAAACTATCTTCTCCATATGGATTTTTACACTTATAAGAAAAGCCATAAAATCCTTCTTTATTAAATCTTACAACATAGGAATTACTTCCTTCAATTTTTTGAACATCTATAATTCCTTCATTTTTCTCACCCGGCTTATTATAAAAATTAAATTCATAACTTTCGGTATTTTTATCAAGAACAGGTGTAAATATTATTGATTCGTTAACTTTTGCAATCTTGCTTGATAGTTTAACTTCTGCCTTTCCACCTTCAACAAGTTTATTTGGCCAGTCGTATTCTATAATTGTATTGCTTGAAATAACATTATCAAATTTATCATATGCAACAATTTTTATTTTAAACTTTTTATCGTATTCACTAAGAGTAGGAAATTTCGGATTAAGTGGAGATTGAGCATATCTTATGATTTCTTTAGCAATTATATTGTTTGTTTTAGACATACCTAAATAATTTAGCGAACCATCATTTTTTACTTGGTATGCAACATAATAATTTGCATTATCTAAATCATCAAAACTTAAAAGTGCCTCGGCTACAATGTTATCATTAAATCCAACTTTATCAAATTTAGGATTTTTTAACTCATTGTTTTGATTTTGTAATAGCTCTTCTTTACCAATAAACAATGAATAAAAATTAAAGTTAAAATCTGTATTATTGTTATTTTCAACAACTAAAGATATTTTTACAATTTTCTTGCATAATTTAGGAATTTCAAAATCTATTTCATTAACATTTCGATCTGTTATTTCCTTAGGATTTGACATATAGTCTGTAAATTCTGATGTTGCCTCATCATATGATGTAATTTTTAATCTTAATTTTGTTCCATTTGGTAAATTTTTACTTTGATATTTTACCTTATAAACATATTTTTGGCTAGAAAGTTCACCTAAATTCATATATGATGAATATAAATCAATACTAGTTTTATTATTTTTTAAGATTGTACCACTTATATTAAGAGATGTTAAGCCATTATAAACATTTTCAAAATCATATTCAAATTTAGTTTTACCACCTTCATCTGATTGATTATTCCAAAAAGGAAGTATTGCTTGATTTGAAAAATTATTATATCCTCCACCTATAAAATGTGTAGAACTATCTTTGAAATCTTTTATCAAAGAACCATCTTTAAAATATTTCTTACCATTATTTAAATTAAAATTTGAATAAAAATTATCATCTACAATAGGTGTTTTAGCAATCATATGCTCAGCAAGATTAAAATACTTACCTCTGTCAAATTTTTTAGCATCATCTTGACTAAGTGTTTTAAGATATTCTTTTAACTCTTCGGTTCTTTTATTATTCCAGTTTCCAGAATCTGTAAACTCTTCTAACCTTTTAATATATGAATAATAATCATTTGAACCGTATAAATTTGTTGGATCCTTTGGATCTAGTTTACTATAATTAAAATTATTATTTCTTAGATTAAATAATCTATTAGATAAATTAACCAAAAATAAATTGGTTACTAGCATTTTTTTACCAGGTGATACTTCTTTTATTAAATCCTCATAATTATTCAAAGTAAATGAATCATTTTTATTATATCCTGCAAAAACTGATTTATAAAAAGTATCTTCATCTTTTTTAGTATCATTGGTATATTTTTTTATTTCATCTAAAATATCTAAATCATTTACTCCAAGACCAAAATGCGATGTTATAAATATATCACATGATTTAGCCATTTCTTTATGTATTGAATCATATGTTTTAGTAATTGTAGTGCTGCCGTTATCTGAAACTCCTTCAGATAATAAAAGTTTATTTCCATCATTGTTAAGATTTTCTTTTAATTTTCTTAAGAATGGAATTAGTTCTTCAGCAGTTATTTTTGTATATTTTTCTTGATTTTTCTTATATTCTAATCTTTCAGCCATTGAAAGAGATGATAAGTTTAAATATCCTTTATAAAAACCTGTTTTTATAGACACAAACCATCCATCAAAGCCAAGTCTTTTAGGAATTTCAGATAAAGCCTTTAAATGCTTAAATATTCGTCCATTATCTGTTAACTCATTTTTAATAAGTTCTTCTAATGTTGATTTACTTCCTCCTAACGCTTCAAAATCAATTGTAACAGAGCCATAAACTTTAACACCGTTTTTATGGAACATATCAATTATATCTTTACTTGGAATTGCAACATCCCCTAGTTTGTTATTAACTACAACAGAATCTATATATTGCATTAGGTTATAATTCATTTGATGGAAACCATCTTGTTTATATACCATATCAATATATTGTTTTATCTCATCGTATAAAATAACTTTTCTACTAGTCGCATTAGGATTTATATTTACCTTTGAATCAGATCTTTTAGCAAGTGATTCTTTTGAAATATATTTATATTTTAGATCTTCATCAGATAATTTATTAAATTTTTCTAAATCATTTATAGACATTGCCAAGTCTTTTGGAACAATATCAGATTTAATACTTTCCTTTTCTGATTTAAACTTCTCACTTGGCGGAAGAATAATAAATTCTTTTTCTTTTATATCAGAATAGTTCAAATCGGAATCGTGTGCCTGATATTTAACTGTGTAAAATCCAGGTTCTTTTTTACCTATTTCAGTAAAGTTATCACATTCTAAACCATTCTTATAATATGCTTTAAAATTGATTTGTTCATTTTTTATTCTTACACCAAGATAATCTGTTGCAATAACATAATCTTTAATATTTTTAATAGATATTGCAGCACTAGATGCAATATCAAGTGCAGTTGGAACAATAAGTTTTGGTTTTCTAATATCAGATTTTGTTCCTCTGTTTATTAAAAGATAAATCTCCGTAGAAACAGTTTCATTTAAATAATCATCAGAGCAAGCAATTTGAACATATTGTCTTGATGTATTTATAAAATCAGTAGTTTGTTTAAAATATATTCTAGATGATATATCTTTTCCACTTGCATCAAAGGCTCTTATTCCTTTTTCTTTAATTAAGTCTTTACTTACACCTTTTTCACTTATAAATACCTCACCATCAACAGGTAAGTTTTCTAATCTTGGATGACATGATTTAAAAGGATTCTTCATTTTACAAAAATCAAATTCTTTATTAAATTTAGCTGCTCCCATAAGTTCAAGTCTCATATAATCATCTAAGTCTTTAACTTGCTTTTGGATTATTTTAAAATCATCATCAAATGTTGTAGACTCTTTTAAAATTTCTATTTTTTGATTTACATACTCCATATAAAAATCTTTAAATTCTTTAGGATATGAAACATTTGAAAAATTATACAAAGATGATATTAAAGCAGAAACTTTATCAAGCTGAACAATTTCTTTTTTATAAGGTTTTATAGAATCTATTTCTGATTTTACTCTATTTAAATTATCAATATTTTGGATAAGTTCACTATGAGTAAGACTGTTGTTTTTATATGCAATAGTTGCTTGATCTATTTTTTGATTTATTTCGTTATACTTATCTTTTTTAATATAGTAGTATCCAGCAAATCTTAAAGTGCTACTATCATATGCAATTAAAGGATTTCTTGCTCTTTTAATTTCATTTATTTTTGAAAGAAGTTGAGTTTTATCAAGTTTTTCTTCTTTTAAATTTTGCTTGTTACATGCAAAAAGCAAAAGTGAAAATAGCGGAACAATTAAAAGTAATAATAAATATTTATATTTTTTCATAACTATTCCTCCTTTAATAATTAAACGATATTATAACATTTTTAGATACTAGATTTTCACCAGGTTTTAAAATATTATATTTTATTAAAACATCATCATTTAT
>CAUTNH010000003.1:0-48749 GCA_963540225.1 uncultured Acholeplasmataceae bacterium
AAACGCACATTTTACTGTGCGTCTTTTAGAGCCTTATTTCTTTACAGCCCCTTTTATTATTAGTTTTTATTTATATTTATGCTAAATGTAGTAACAGCTTTTAAGTTTTTTTGAATAAACATTTTTGAGTTATTAAATGTGGTAGTTGTCATAATTCTTAAGTTTTCTTTTTTCATAAAAAATGTCCAAACAAGTTTAAATAGTTCTGGTTTATCTATAAAAGGGTTCCTATTTTTTTGTATACCGTAAATTTTTTTATTTCTTGAGATTTCAAATTTATCAACTGGGTCTTCATTATGAAATTTATTTAATACAGTTAAATCTCCCATCTCAGCTCCATCTGGATGATATGTTGGTTGATCTTTTGGAACTTTTTTAAGTCTTAAAATACCATAATATCTTACAGCCATATACATTAGTATTCTTGCAGCATCTCCTTTATCTTTATCTCCTGGATACCACTTTCCATTATTAAAATTACCGGTTAAGCCACTACCGTCTACATAGTGGTGATTATTTCTTTTTGAGTTTATATTTTTTTCACAGGCTCTTAGATTATGTAAATCTGATGCTTGGTTTCTTTCACCTGCTTTAACTCTACCAACACCTAATTTAGAATTTGGCCATACATGTTCACGGTTCCAAGGATCACCAGCTGTCCATTTATTTATATAATGTGCTCTATCATACATACCAAGGACATATCCTGGTTTTTCAGGGTCTTCATCAGCTTTTTCAAGATCAAATCTTACCTCAGCATATGATCTTGCAACCATATTTTTTAGTATTTTTTGAAGTGCTAAGATTAGCTCTTCACCAGCTTTTCCCTTAATGCTATCATAGTAGCCATTTGGAATATTATTTCCTTCATGCTCATGATCACCTTCTTCAGGATCTGGATTAGGTTTTGGTTCATCGTTATATTTTGCAACAAGTGTAGTATTTTTCAAGATTTTATAAGGGAATACTACTTTATTAGTATCATCATACCAACCATCAAAAACTTTTCCGCTTTTTTGGGGTTCTCCTGGATCTTGAATTGCTTCATTTTTCTTAACTACTTGGGTTGCGATTTTATTAAGACCATTTAAAATACCACCATCAAGATCAAATGATACACTAAATTCCTCATCGCTTGGATTTGGTGGAGTTGGAATAGCAATTTCTTCATAATCTGCAATAAGATTTAAATTTTCATTTATTATAAATGGGAAATTTATTACCTCACCATTTTCTTTTTTCCATGCTATAAATTTATAACCATCTTTTTTAGGTTTTGGAAGATCTTTAATTTCGCTTCCTTTTTCTTTTTTTATATTATCTATAATATATTTTCCGTCAATCTCTCCGCCGTTTAGATTAAGAGATATTGTATGTTGTATTTTTTTCTTTTCTTTAGGAGTAAGAGTTATTTTTTTTATAACTGAATAAATAATACCATTTATTCTAACGCTACATTTAATGTTTACTTCTATTTTTTTTGTTACCTCTTTTGTTATTATAAATTTATTTTTTTCGGTATTTTTTAAATATGTTGAACCAATAACCTCATAAATAAATTCATAATTTAGAAATTTTTCATCCATCTCAAAATTTTCATTAACATTATCTTTAGTATTTTTACTACTAAATTTAAAATCAATTTCATTTAAGATATTATCGGCAGTCATTCTGTCGTTTTTGGTACTATTACAGCCAATTAGAAAGGAAAGTAAAAAAAACAGTAAAAATATAAAGCTTAATAAATACAGCTTTCTTATTTTCATAAATCCATCCTCCATCCTCCATATATATATATATATATTGTAGCACTATTTAGTCATAAATTAGCTAAATTTGCAATTATAAAAATAAACTTAAAAAATAATTAAGGCAAATTTTATTTATAAAATTCTAAATTTATCCGATTTAATCATAGATAAGACCTTTTCTTTTATAATATCATCAATATCAAAATTTCATATAACATTTTTACTAGATAAAACTAGGTTTAAATTTAACTAATAAAGCTATAAGAGATATTAAGAAAAAAATGTATTTTTTGATTATATTATTTGCAAAAAAAAGTAAAATTTGTTAAAATGTCTACGCTGTGTGTATTATACAAAAAGGCTTAGATGTGGAAGGTTATAGGAACACGTGTTGCCGTTGTTATGTTTCTAGTTACTTACACGGAGCAAGTCTATACATAAGATCATAGGCGAAAGGGGTTAATAAAATGGCAAAAAAAGATGATTCGATAAAAATCAAATTAAAATCATACGATCATGCTTTACTTGATAAAGCAGTTGAAAAGATCGTATCAAATGTGAAAAGAACAGGCGCAAAAATTATAGGTCCTGTTCCACTTCCAACAAAAAAGGAAATCTTTACGGTTTTAAGATCACCACATGTTAATAAAACCGCAAGAGAACAATTTGAAAGAAGAACACATAAGCGTTGGATTGAAATTAAAAACCATAACGCTCAAACAATAGAGGTTTTAACTAATCTTAATTTACCATCAGGTATTGATATTTTAGTTAAAAGATAGGAAGGAATAAATTATGAACAAAGGAATCTTAGGTAGAAAAGTAGGAATGACTCAAATATTTAAAGATGGGGTTTTAATTCCTGTTACAGTTCTTGATGTTTCAGATAATGTTGTGCTTCAACAAAAGACAATGCAAAAAGATGGCTACACAGCAACACAACTTGGATTTGAGACAAAAAGAGCAAAACTTGCGAACAAACCTAGTAAGGGACATGTTGCAAAAGCTAAGACAGCACCTAAGCGCTTCATTAAAGAATTGAGATTTAAAGAAGATAGCGAGATGTCTGGTTTAGAAGTTGGTAGTGAGGTAAAAGCATCTATATTTAGTGAAGGCGATTATGTTGATGTTACAGCAACTAGTAAAGGTAAAGGATTTCAAGGTGCTATAAAAAGACATAATCAACATACAGGACCAAATACGCATGGTTCAAGACATCATCGTCGTCCAGGTTCTGTTGGTGCTATTAAAGATAACCCTAAAGGCAAAAAAATGCCAGGTCATATGGGTTGTGAAAATGTAACTATTCAAAATTTAAAAATAGTTTCTGTTGATTTAAATAATAATGTTCTTTTAATCAGTGGTAGTATTCCAGGACCTAAAAAAGGACTTGTTATGGTTAAATCGGCAATTAAAAAATAGGGAGGATCTTTATGAAAATAAAAGTTATAAATCAAAAAGGAACTAAAGTTAAAGATCTTGACCTAAAAAAAGAGATCTTTGAAATAGAACCGCATAAACATGCTATTCATCAAGTAGTTGTTGCTCATCTTGCAGCTCTTAGACAAGGTACAGCAGATACAAAAGGTAGAAGTGAGGTTTCTGGTGGTGGAAAAAAACCATATCGTCAAAAAGGAACTGGTCGTGCAAGACAAGGAACAATTAGAGCACCTCATTATGTAGGTGGTGGAACAGTATTTGGTCCAACTCCTAGATGCTATGCTAAAAAGGTTAATAAAAAGGTTAAAGAACTTGCTTTAAGATCTGCTCTTTCATTTCATGCGAAAGAAGGCAGTCTTATAGTATTAGATAAAATAGAAGTATCTGAAATTAAAACAAAAAATATAGTTAATATTTTAAACGCAATTGGTGTTAAAGAAAATAAAGCAGTTGTTCTTTCAAAAGTAGTTGATGAAAAATTATTTAGAAGTGCTAACAACATTCCTTATTTATTTATTGCAAAGCCAACCGATGCGACTGTATATGATATTTTAAATTGCAAAAAACTTGTTTTAACAGAAGATGCTATCCTTCATTATGAGGAGGTATTAAAATGATTAGTTTTGAAATTATTAAAGGACCGATTATTACAGAACAATCAAATAGACTAATTGAAAATAATAATTCGTATACTTTTAAAGTAGATAAAAAAGCAAATAAAATACAAATTAAAAAAGCTGTCGAACAAATTTATAAGGTTAAAGTTTTATCTGTGAATACTGTTAATGTATATGCCAAACCTAAAAGGGTAGGTCAACACAGTGGCTTTAAATCGGCATATAAAAAGGCAATTGTAAAACTTGCAAAAGGAAATAAAATTGACGCTTTTACAGCTTAAATAAGTGAAAATTATAGGAGATAGAATATGGCTATTAAAAAATATCAACCAACTACAAATGCTCGTAGACAAATGAGCACACTTGTTAATGATGAAATAACAAGAAGAACTCCTGAAAAATCACTACTTGAAGTTAAAAAGAAAACTGGTGGTAGAAATAACTCGGGTACTATTACTGTTCGCCATATTGGTGGTGGCAATAGACAAAAATATCGTGTTATTGATTTTAAAAGGAATAAAGATAATATTCCAGCAAGGGTTGCTGAAATAGAATATGATCCAAACAGAACAGCAAACATAGCACTTTTAAATTATGCTGATGGTGAAAAAAGATACATAATTGCACCGCTTGGATTAAAAAAAGGAATGAATGTTATATCAGGTGATACTGCTGATATAAAAGTTGGTAATGCATTGCCACTTAAAAATATACCAGTTGGTACAGTAGTTCACAATATTGAATTAAAACCTGGAAAGGGTGGACAGATTGCAAGAAGTGCTGGTGCATATGCTCAAATTATTTCAAAAGAAGAAAATGATAAATATGTGCTTGTAAAACTTTCATCAGGCGAAATGAGAAAATTTTTGCAAACATGCCGTGCGACTGTTGGAACAGTTGGAAATTTAGACCATGAACTTGTAGTTATCGGTAAGGCTGGTAGAAAAAGACATATGGGAATAAGACCAACTGTAAGAGGATCTGCTATGAACCCGGTAGATCACCCTCATGGCGGTGGAGAAGGAAGAACTGCTATTGGTAGACCATCTCCAATGACTCCTTGGGGTAAAAAGGCTATGGGTGTTAAAACAAGAGATTCTAAGAAAAAATCTAATGCTTTAATTGTAAGAAATCGTAAAGGGAGGGTATACTAATGTCTCGTTCACTTAAAAAAGGACCTTTTTGCTATTATCGCTTGCTTGAAAGAGCACAAGCCTTAAATAAAAAAGGTAAAAAGAGAATACTTCAAACATGGTCACGAGGATCAACAATATTCCCTGACTTTGTTGGTCATACAATTGCTATACACAATGGAAGAGAACATATTCCGGTATATATTACAGAAGATATGGTAGGTCATAAATTTGGTGAGTTTGCACCAACTAGAACATTCCGTGGTCATGCAAAATCAGATAAAAAGGCTGAGCCAACAAAAAGAGCAGGCTTAACAGGAGCAGCATTAAAAGCAGCTCTTGCAGCGGGTGATGATGACGATGATGAAAAACCAGCGCCTGCTGAGGCTAAATAGGGGGTAAATTATGGCAGTAGAAAACAAAAATGTAAAAACTACTTCGCAGAAAAAAACAGAGCCTTTAAAAAAAGCCCCACAAGCCAAAAATACAGCATCTAAAAAAGTTGATTCTGTGAAAAAAGAAGTAAAAAAAGTTGTAAGTAAAAAAGAAAGTAAAGAACAAGAAAAGATACTTGGTAAAAATGAAAATTTTGCCAAAGCAGTTGCTAAAAATGTGGGAATTGCTCCAAGAAAAGTTAGAATTGTTTTAGATTTAATAAGAAACCAAGATGTTAAAAAAGCAAGAGCTTATTTGATGTTTACAAGAAAAGCAGCATCAAAGGCTATTGATAAAGTATTATTAAGTGCAATTTCTAATGCTGTTAAAAATAATGGTTTGAATGAAGACAAATTATATGTATCAGAATGTTATGCATCAGATGGAACTACTATTAAAAGAACTCTTCCAAGAGCAAGGGGAAGTGCTGATGTTATAAGAAAAAGATCATCTCATATAACAGTTTTTGTTAAAGAAAGAAATTAGGTGATAGGTTATGGGTCAAAAAGTTAATCCAATAGGACTTCGCTTAGGAGTTATAAGATCATGGGATTCTATGTGGTATACCAAAAATAACATAGTACCTAAGTTTGTTGTTGAAGATAGAAAAGTAAGAAATTTTATTCACAATCAATATAAAGATGGTTCTCTTTCATGTGTTGAAATTGAAAGATACAAAAAAGATGGTAATAAAGATGTAATTAAATTAAAAATTTTTACAGCAAAACCTGGTCTTGTAGTTGGTCGTGATGGCGAAATTAAAAAAAGATTAGTTAAAAATTTAGAAAAATTAACTAAAAAAGAAGTTGAAATGAATATTGTTGAAGTTAAACTTGCTGAAAGAAATGCTCAAATTATTGCGGATTCTATGGCAAGAAAGCTTGAAGCAAGAGCATCTTTTAGAAGAGTTCAAAAGCTTGCAATTCAAAGAGCGTTAAAACTAGGTGCCAAAGGTATAAAAACATTAGTATCTGGTCGTCTTGGTGGAACTGAAATTGCAAGAGGTGAAGGATATGCAGAAGGTCAGGTACCACTTCATACACTAAGAGCTGATATTGATTATGCAACTGCTGAGGCATTAACTAAATATGGTATTCTAGGTGTAAAAGTGTGGGTTTATCAAGGTGAAATTTTACCAGGTGAAAATAGAAAAGATAAACTTTTAAAAGAAGAGGAAAAATATACACAAGGTCTTGGAAAAAACAAACAGCAAAGAAAAGATTTAAAACGTCCTGCTGATTTTAATAAATCTAAGAAACCTTTTAATAAAGATAGAAAACCTAGTTTAAACAAGGAAAATAGTAAAACTTTAAAAAATCCTTCTTCTACTAATAATAAAAAGGAGGCATAAAAATGCTTAGTCCGAAAAGAACAAAGTACCGTCGTCCTCATCGCCAACACTATCGTGGTGTTGCAAAAGGAAAGAACAACATGCCAAATGGTGAGTTTGGTCTTGTTGCGCTAGAGGGTGGATTTGTAAAAGCAAAGCAATTAGAGGCTTTTCGTGTTGCCATTACAAGACATATGAAAAGACTTGGTAATGTGTGGATTAATATATTCCCACAATTATCAAGAACAACAAAACCACTTGAGGTTCGTATGGGTTCTGGTAAAGGTGCTCCTGATCACTGGGTTGCTGTTGTTAAGAAAAATAAAATTATTTGCGAGGTTGCTGGAGTTTCAACAGATGTTGCAAAAGAAGCACTACGACTTGGAATGCATAAACTTCCAATACTTACTAAAATTATTTCCAAAGATCAGGTAATGAATAAAGCAAATATTCCTTGCGAAAATAAGGTAGGTGCTAGCAAATGAAAACAAGTGAAATAAGAAAAAATAATGACGAAGCACTTTTAAAAAGAGTTGCTGAATTAAAAGAAGAATTATATAACTTACGTTTTCAACATGCTGTTGGTCAGCTAGAAGATACTGCAAGAATTAAAAAAGTAAAAAAGGCAATTGCTCAAATACTTACTGTATTATCTGAGCGTAAGTTAAATATAAGATAGGGAGGATATTATGGAAGAAAGAAAAACATTGACAAGAAATGTATTTCGTGGAATAGTTGTTTCTGATAAATGCGATAAGACTATTTCTGTTGAAATTACTACATATCGTAAACATCCTCTTTATGGTAAAAGAGTTAAACAAAGTAAAAAGTTTCAAGTACATGATGAAAAAAATGAGGCAAAAATTGGTGATAAAGTGCTTGTTATGTCTACAAGACCACTTTCAAAAACTAAATTTTTCCGCCTTGTGAAAGTTCTTGAAAAAGCGAAAGTTATAGAGTAGGTGATAATATGATACAACAAGAGACATTACTTATCCCTGCTGATAATACAGGTGCAAAAGAGTTATATGTGATTAAAGTGCTTGGAGGAACTAGAAGAAGATATGCTAATATTGGTGATATCGTAGTAGTATCTGTTAAAAAAGCAAATCCGGGCGGAATTGTTAAAAAAGGTGATGTATGTAAGGCTGTAATTGTTAGATCTACAAAAGGTTTAAGAAGAAAAGATGGATCATATATCAAATTTGATGAGAATGCTGGAATAATAATAAAAGAAGATCTTACTCCAAAAGGAACAAGAATTTTTGGTCCAGTTGCAAGAGAGCTTAGAGATAAAAAATTTATGAAAATTGTATCTCTTGCTCCAGAGGTTTTATAAGGAGGTATTTATATGAATATTAAAAAAGGCGACACAGTTGCGATTATTGCTGGTAAATACCAATATAAAATTAAAGCTGGGAAAAAAGAAAGAGTAACAGGAAAGGTAATATCAGTAAATAAAGAAAAGAATTTAGTTGTTGTTGAAGGTGTTAATAAAGTTAAAAAACACGAACAACCAAATCAGCAAAATCAAAAAGGTAAAATCATAGAAATAGAAGCTCCAATTGATGCATCTAATGTAGCTATTCTAGATCCAAAATTAAAAAAACCAACTCGTGTTGGATATAAAATTGTTGGAGAGAAAAAAGTTAGATATGCTAAAAAGAGCGGAACTGTTCTTGATAAATAATTAGGAGGTTATTATGGCAAAGAAATTTAAAACAAGAATTGCAGAAAAATATGCTAAGGTAGCCGTTCCTGAAATGATGAAAAAATACGGATTTAAAACTGTTATGCGTGTTCCTAAACTTGAAAAAATTGTAATAAATATGGGTTTAGGTGATGCAGTAGAAAATAATAAAGTGGTAGATGATGCGATAAATGAGCTTACTTTATTATCAGGACAAAAAGCAATTGCAACAAAAGCAAGAAAATCTGTATCTAACTTCAAATTAAGAGAAAATATGCCAATCGGTGCTAAGGTTACACTTCGTGGTGAAAAGATGGAACACTTTCTAGATAGACTAATTTCAATTGCTCTTCCAAGAGTAAGAGATTTTAGAGGTGTATCTGAAAACTCATTTGATGGCAGAGGAAATTATTCAATGGGATTAAAAGAACAACTTATATTCCCTGAGATTAAATTTGATGATGTAAAAAAAGTAAGAGGAATGGATGTTATTATCGTAACAAGTGCTAAAAATGATGATGAAGCAAGAACTCTACTTATGTTCCTAGGAATGCCTTTTAGAAAAAGTAAGGCTTTAAATTAGGAGGATTTATGGCAAAAAAATCAAAAATAAATCAAAATGAAAAAAGAAGAGAATTAATTGATATTTATGCAAAGCGTCGTGCAGAACTAAAGGCTGCTGGAGATTATTTATCTTTGCAAAAACTACCAAGAAATTCATCTAGAACAAGACTACGTAATCGTGATATGCTAGATGGTAGACCAAGAGGATATCTTAGAAAATTTGGCATATCAAGAGTTAAATTTAGACAAATGGCTAACCGTGGTGAAATTCCAGGAATTAAAAAGGCTAGCTGGTAAGGAGGAATTTGGTTATGACTGATCCAATTGCGGATATGCTTACAAGAATTAGAAATGCTAATCGTATGAAGCATGAAAATGTTTTAATTCCTGCATCAAAGTTCAAAAGAAAAATTTTAGATGTTTTAAAAAAAGAAGGATTTATTTCTAAAATTGAAACAATAAAACAAACAAAAGATTCAAAACTTGCAGGAAGCAATCTTAAAGTTACTTTAAAATATAGTCAAACAAGAGAAAAAGAAAGAGTAATAAAAGGTTTAAAAAGGATATCGAAGCCAGGTTTAAGAGTTTATGCGAAAGTAGATGAAATTCCACGTGTATTTAATGGTCTTGGCATTGCGCTAATATCAACACCTAATGGAATTTTAACAGATCGCGATGCTAGAAAACAAAATGTAGGTGGCGAGATTATCGCCTATGTTTGGTAGGTGATATTATGTCAAGAATAGGAAATAAAGTAATAGTTATTCCAAGTGATGTAAAAGTTACACTTTCAAATAATATTTTAAAAGCCGAAGGACCTAAAGGTGTTCAAGAACTTAGTGTTCCAAGTTATTTAAAAGTTGAAATAAATAATAGCGAACTACTTATAAAAAAAATAGATGATGAAAGATTAACTAATAAAATGCACGGAAGCTTTCGCGCGCTAAGTTATAATCTTATTATGGGTGTTCATAAGTTATTTTCTAAAACTTTAGAAATTCAAGGAGTAGGTTATCGTGCATCACTTGAAGGAAATAAGCTTGTAATGCAAATGGGATTTTCACATAATGTTGAGATGGAACTTCCAAAAGGAATTACATGCACTGTTGAAAAAAATACAACTATTGTAATATCAGGTGCTGATAAACAATTAGTTGGTGAGTTTGCTGCAAATGTTCGCAAAATTAGAAAACCAGAACCATATAAAGGAAAAGGTATAAGATATCTTGGCGAGCATGTAAGAAGAAAAGCTGGAAAAACTGCTAAGTAGGAGGTTTATATGTTTAAAAAAGAAGATAAAAACTGTGCAAGAAGAGTTAGACATAATCGTATTAGAACAAAACTTAGCGGTAGTAAAAAAAGACCTAGACTTTGCGTTTTTAGATCTAATAAATTTATTTATTGTCAAGTTATAAACGATGAAAAAGGTATGACACTTCTTCAAGCAAATACAAAAGAGTTAAAACTTACAAACAATGTTAAATCTGCTACTGAGCTTGGAAAACTTGTTGCAAGTAAGGCTTTAAAGGCAGGTATAAAAGAGGTAGTATTTGATAGATCAGGGTACCTATATCATGGAAGAATTAAAGCTCTTGCAGAAAGTGCAAGAGAAGCTGGATTAAAATTTTAGGAGATTGATGAAGATGGCGAAAAATCAAGAACAAAATTATATTGAAGAAGCACAAAAAGAATTTGAAGAGCGAGTTGTCTTTATCAACCGTATTACAAAGGTTGTTAAAGGTGGAAGAAGATTTCGCTTTTCGGCAATTATGGTTATAGGTGATAAAAAAGGTAGAGTTGGTTTTGGTCAAGGTAAGGCAAAAGAAATTCCTGATGCAATGAATAAAGCCTTAGAACAAGCTAAAAGAAATCTTATTACAGTTCCACTTGTAAAAACAACTATTCCTCATGATGTAGTTGGTATTGCTGGTTCTGGTAGAGTATTTTTTAAACCAGCAAGTAAAGGTACTGGAATTGTTGCAGGTGGTGCTGTTAGAACAATATTTGAACTTTTAGGAGTATCTGATGTTTTGGCTAAATCACTTGGATCCGCTACACCTATAAATGTTATAAGAGCGACTTTTGCAGGGTTAAAACAATTAAGAACTTTAAAAGAAGTTGCCACTTTAAGAGAAAAGAAGATTGGGGAGATTGTCTAATGAAGGTAAAAGTTACTTTAGTAAAAAGCTTAATTGGAAGAAAACCTAATCAAGTTGCAACTGCAAAAACTCTAAAACTTAATAAAATAGGAGATTTTGCTTTAGTTGAAAAAAATGATGTAAATGTTGGAAAAATTAATACAATTAGACATTTACTAAAAATAGAAGAAAAATAAGGAGGAATTAAGATGTTAAATAATTTACAATCAAATACTCCTAAAAAAGCCAGAAAAAGACTTGGTCGTGGAATAGGTTCAGGACTTGGTAAAACATCTGGTAAAGGTCACAAAGGTCAAAATGCAAGATCCGGCGGTGGAGTTAGGCCAGGATTTGAAGGTGGACAAATTCCGCTTTTCCAACGTCTTCCAAAACGTGGATTTAAAAATATTAGAAAAGAAGAATTTTCAATAGTTTCTCTTGAAAATCTTAATAAATTTAAAGATGGTTCAACAGTAGGACCAGAAGAATTTTTAAAAAATGGTTTAGTTAAGGATAATTCAAAGAAAATTAAAGTCCTTGCTAATGGAAAACTTGAGAAAAAACTAACTATTAAAGCACATCGTTTTTCTAAAAGTGCTGAGAGCTTAATTATAAAGGCTGGAAGTAAATTAGAGGTGATCTAAATGTGGCTTAGAATAAAAAGAATACTAGGCAATAAAACAGTAATGTTAAGATTATTATTTACATTTTTTGTTTTATTATTATTTAAAATTGCCTCACATATACCAGTTCCTTTATATGATACTGCTGCAATTCATGCCTTGATAAATCAAACTAGTGGATTTTTTGCAATATTAAATAGTTTTTCAGGACAAGCATTAGAAAGATTTTCAATATTTGCTCTTGGAATAACACCATATATTACAGCAAGTATCGTTGTTCAACTTATGCAAAGTGTTGTTCCAACATTTAAAGAATGGTCAGAAGAAGGCGAAAATGGTCGTTTTAAATTAAACAAGATTACAAGAGTTTTAGCAATTGTTATATCTTTTGTACAAGGTCTTGCTTTAATACTTGGAGCATCTACTGGAAGAGGAAATAACTTTGTAACTGGCTTTAGAGGTCATAACTATGTTGGAGCATCTCTTTATATGGCACTTGTTATTGCTGCTGGTAGTTCAATTTCAATTTTTGTTGCTGATACAATAACAGCAAAAGGTATTGGTAATGGGACATCACTTTTAATTGCTGCTGGAATTGTTACAAGTATTCCTGTTATGTTTTCTACAATGTGGAAAAAATATATTGTTGGAAATTCTAGTGCATGGGATTATGTTTGGTTTGTTACTATTATTCTTTTATATTTTATTATTTTACTTGGAATTATTTTTATGGAAGGTGCAAGGAGAAAAATTCCTACACAATATGCTAATCGTCAAGGAAAAGCAAATGCAAATATTCCTATAAAAATAAATAGTGCAAATGTAATGCCTGTTATATTTGCATCAACAATTTTATCAATTCCTATGACAATTATCGGGTTTACTGTTAAAACAACTGAATCTGGAGTTGGTTTTTGGTTAAATGAAGTATTTTCGTTTCAAAGACCAATAGGATTTGTAATTTATATGGTTTTAATTGTAGTATTTTCATTTTTTTATTCATTTTTAACAATGGATCCTGAAAAAATGGCAGATAATTTATCAAAATCAAATGCCTTTATTCCAGGAATAAGGCCAGGTGAAGATACAAAAAACTATATTGCTAAACTTTTATTTAAAATAACTTTAATTGGTACAACATATCTTGCCTGCCTTGCAGCAATTCCTGTTTTAACAGCAGTTGCATTTGGTTTAAAAGGTCAAGAAGCACAAGCAATTACACTTGGTGGAACTTCTCTTTTAATTGTTGTTGGTGTTGCTATTGAAACTGCTACTCAAATTGAGACAAAAGCAGAGCAACAAGAATATCAAGGTATATTTTAATGAAAGAGTATCGTTATATTTTAATGGGTCCTCCAGGAGTTGGTAAGGGCACATATGCAAAATATATTTCTGAAAAGTTAAATATTAAACATATTTCAACAGGTGATATATTTCGCTATCATATAAAAAATAAAACAGATTTAGGAAAGAAGGCTTCAAGTTATATTGAAAAAGGTTTACTTGTTCCAGACAGTCTTACAAATGAACTTGTTTTAGATAGATTGAGCCAAGATGATGTGGCAAATGGATTTTTGCTTGATGGATATCCTAGAAATTTAGAACAAGCAAAATATCTTGAAAAAATATTAAATGATAAAAAAACATCTATTACAGGAGCAATTAATTTTTATGCTGATGATGATATTATAATTAAGAGATTATCAGGTAGAAGAACTTGCCCTAAATGTGGTAGTGTTTATCATATTTTATATAATAAACCAATAAAAGATGGAATTTGCACAAATTGTAGTGAAGAACTTGAAATAAGAAAAGATGACACTGAAGATGTTGTAAAGAATCGTTTAGAAGTTTATAAAAAAAGTTTTGATGATTTAAAAAAACATTATATAGATAATAATTTAATTATTGATATATGTGCTAATTTAGATTTTTCAAATCAAAAAGATGATGTAGTTAATAAATTGATCTAATATGGTTGTAGTTAAATCAAATAGAGAAATTGAAAACATTAGAAAAGCAGCTGAGATTTTAGTTGATGTTAGAAAAATATTAAAAGATATGATAAAACCAGGATTAAATATTTTAGAACTAGATAAGGTTGCTGAAAGTGAAATCCTTAAAAGAAATGGTCTTCCAGCTTTTAAAGGTTATGAGGATTTTCCAAATACCTTATGTATTTCGGTAAATGATCAAGTAGTTCATGGTATACCTTGTAGCTATATATTAAAAGAAGGCGATATTATTTCAATCGATATGGGAGTTATATATAATGGTTATTATTCAGATTCAGCAAGAACCTATCCTGTTGGAAAAGTTTCGCCTGAGGTTGAAAAATTATTAGATATAACTAAAAGAGCATTGCTTGAAGGAATAAAAAAAGTTAAAAACGGTGTTTTTGTTTCTGAAATTTCAAAGGCAATTGAGAATTTTGTAAAACCTTACAAATATGGAATTGTTGAAGAATTTACAGGACATGGCATAGGTAGAGAACTTCATGAAGATCCATATATTCCTAACTACTATATTCCTGATGAACCCGATTCAAGACTTTGGAGTAAATGTGTTATATGCATTGAACCAATGATAAATTTAGGAACAAAGAAAATAAAATTAAATGGCTGGGATGCAAGAACAAAAGATGGTAAGCCTAGTGCTCATTTTGAAGATATGATTTTAGTTAAAGATGACGGTTATGAAATATTAACTGTTGATAAGGAGTAAAAATGGATAAAGAAAAAGGTATTGAATGTGATGCTAAGGTAGTTGAAGTTTTACCTAATGCAAAATTTATTGTTGAACTTTTAGAGACCAAGAAGAAAGTTCTTGCACATATATCTGGTAAAATTAGAATGAATAAAATAAGAATTTTGCCAGGTGATATTGTGGTTCTTGAAATGTCCCCATATGATTTGGAAAAAGGACGTATTACCTATCGAAAGAAATAAGGAGGTTTTTTATGAAAGTAAGATCATCTGTAAAACCAATTTGCGATAAATGCAAAGTAATAAAAAGAAAAGGACGTGTGAGAGTAATCTGTGAAAATCCACGTCATAAACAAAGACAAGGTTAGGAGGAATTTTATGGCAAGAGTAGCGGGAGTAGATATTCCAAGCAATAAAAGAGTTGTCATATCTCTTACTTATATTTATGGTATAGGACCAACATTGGCTAAAAAGATTTTGAAAAAAGTTCGTATTAGTGAAGATGTTAGAGTTAAAGATTTAACAGACGAGCAACTTACAAAAATTCGTGGTGAAGTTGCTAAGGAAACTGTTGAAGGAGATTTAAGAAGAGAGGTAACTCTTAATAAAAAACGTTTAATGGAAATTGGCTCATATCGTGGTATGAGACATAGAAAAAATTTGCCTGTTCGTGGTCAAAATACAAGAAATAATGCAAGGACTAGAAAAGGTAAAAAAGTATCTCCAGGTGCTTTAAAAGCAGCTGCAAAGCAACAAAAGGGAGGTAAATAGTTTATGGCTGTGGCAAAAACTAAACAAAGAAAGAAAGCAAAAAAGAATATTCCAGTAGGTATTGCTTTTATTCATACAACATTTAATAACACAATTGTAACAATTACAGATCCAAACGGAAATGCAGTTGTTTGGAATAGTGCTGGTGTTCAAGGTTTTAAAGGAACAAGAAAATCAACTGCCTTTGCTGCCCAAGTTGTTGCAGAAGCATGTGCTAAGGCTGCACAAAATTGTGGTATGAGAAAAGTTGAAGTTCAAGTAAAGGGTCCTGGTCCAGGTAGAGAGGCTGCTATTAGATCACTTCAAGCAGCAGGTCTTGAAATTACTGCGATAAAGGATGCAACACCAGTTCCACATAATGGTTGTAGACCACCAAAAAGACCAAGAGGCTAGGAGGAAGTATGGGAAATCTTAAATTTGAAAAACCAAAAGGGTTTACTGAGGTTCTAGAAGAAAATGGTACAAAAGCACGTTTTAGTATTAAAACATTAGAGCGTGGTTATGGAATTACACTTGGTAATTCATTAAGAAGGGTTTTACTTTCATCAATGCCAGGAGCAGCAATTGCAATGGTTAAAATTGAAGGCGTTGATCATGAATTTTCAACTATCTCGGGCGTTTATGAGGATGTGATGAGTATTATTTTACAATTAAAACAAGTAATTGTAAAAGTTGATAGTAATGACCCAGAGTATGAAGAAAAAATTTCAATTTCAAAAGTTGGTCCTGCTAAAATAACAGCAGCTGATTTTTCAAAAGTTCCAGGTCTTGAAATAATAAACCCAGAGCTTGAAATTGCAAATCTTTCAAAAGGCGCAACATTTAATATGGTTGCAACTATTCGTCGTGGCGTTGGATATGTTCCGGCTGATGAGAATAAAAAACTAACTAAAAATGAAATTGGTCAAATTGCAATTGATTCGCTTTATTCACCTATTAAAAGAGTTGCTTATCATGTTGAAAAAACAAGAGGCGATGATGATGAACTTTTTTTAGATGTTGAAACAAATGGAGCAATTGTTGCAAAAGATGCAATTGCAATTGCATCAAAAATGCTTATTGACTATCTTGAAATAATTAAAGAAGTATCTAAGTGTGAAATGGCTGATGAAAACTTTATTGAAGAAGAAAAAATAATTGTAGAAAATCCTAACTTAAAGAAAACTCTTGCTGAACTTGATTTAAAAACAGGAGTGTTTAATGCATTAACATCAGCAGGAATTAGAAATGTTGAACAATTAACTAAACTTACTGAAAAAGATTTAACATCCCTTGATAAAATAGGACCTGAGGCAATAAAAGGAATTAAGGCTGAACTTGAAAAGTTAGATTTGACACTTTTAGATGATAATGTAGAAGGTGATGAATAATGGCTGGAAAATTAGGAAGAGATCAAAGTGCTAGAAAAGCAGTATTAAGAGATTTAATAACATCTTTAATTGTTTATGAAAAAATTACTACTACCCTAGCAAAAGCAAAAGAACTTCAAAAAATTGCTGATAAAATGGTTGTTCTTGCTAAAAATGGAAGCCTTTCAGCAAGAAGACAAGCAGCAGAGTTTGTAAGAAAACAAGTTTTAGAATCAGGACAAGATGCTATTCAAAAATTATTTTCAGATATTGCAGCAAGATATGAAAAAAGAGAAAGTGGCTTTACAAGAATATATAAGCTTGAAAGACGTCAAGGCGATGGTGCTGAGATGGCTCAAGTTGAGTTTATTTAAAAAAGATGTTTAAAACATCTTTTTTGTTTAATTATGCTTAAAATAGAAAATTTAAGTTTTTCATATAGTGATAATAAAAAAATATTAAATAATATTAACCTTGAAATAAAAAAGGCATCTTTTGTATCTATTATAGGACATAATGGATCTGGTAAGTCCACTCTTGCTAAAATTATATCAGGAATTCTTGATGCAAAAGATGGAATAATTTACCTTGATAATTTAAAAATATCAGCAGAAAACAAAAAAGAACAAAGAAAAAAAGTTGGGCTTTTATTTCAAAATCCTGATAATCAGTTTGTTGGCTCAAATGTAAAATATGATATTAGCTTTGGGCTTGAAAATGAATGCCTAAAAAAAGATGTAATTTTAAAAAAGGTTTTAGAAAATGCTAAAAAAGTAGGAGTATATAACCTTTTAGATAAATCCCCAGAGGAGCTATCAGGTGGTCAAAAGCAAAGAGTTGCAATAGCAGGTTTGCTTGCTTTAAATAAGGATTTATTTATATTTGATGAGGCAACATCAATGCTTGATAAAAAAGGTAGAGATGAGATTTTTAAACTTATTAAAAAAATAAACACAGAAGATAAAAAAACTGTCATAATGATTACTCATGATCTTGATTTGGCAATTAAATCTGATAGAATAATTGTTTTAAAAAAAGGTGAAATACTTGCTGATATTGCTCCATCTGAGATTATTAAAAAAAGTGATATATTAAAAGAGAGTAAAATAGATTTACCAATACCACTTAGACTAATAAATGATTTAGAAAATATTAAAAATAAAGATGAAATAGATAAAATTTTATGGGAATACGCATTGAAGATTTAAAACTTGGAATAAATTTTGAAAATGTCAATTTTTTATACAATTCTTATGATAAAAAATATGAAGCCTTAAATAATATTAGTATAAAATTTGAAAGAAAGAATGAATTTATAGCAATAATAGGTAAAACTGGAAGCGGTAAATCAACTCTTTTTGAACTATCTAATGCACTTTTAAAACCAAGTAGTGGTGTATGTAATATTCTAGGGCAAAAAGTTTTTTCAAAAAGTAAGAAAAATTTAAGTCCACTAAGACAAAAAGTTGGACTCGTTTTTCAGTTTCCTGAATACCAACTTTTTTGTGATAGTGTAATTAGCGATATTTCATTTGGTCCCAAGAATTTTAAAAAAACTAAGAAAAATGCTCTTACGCTTGCTAAAAAAGCAGCAAAAGATTTAAAAATAGAAGATGAGATATTAAATGTATCTCCTTTTAAAATTAGTGGAGGGCAGATGAGAAAAGTTGCAATTGCAGGAATTTTAGCAATGGATCCTGAAATACTTCTTTTGGATGAACCTACAAGAGGACTTGATCCTATAACTGCTAATGATATTATGAAAAATATTCATGATAAGTTTTTAAAAGATAGAAAAACTGTAATTGTTATCTCTCATGATCTTGATATGGTATATGATATATCTAAAAGAATTGTTGTTCTTGAAAATGGTAAAGTTATATCAGATAAGAAAAAAGAAGAATATAATTACACAGATTTTAAAAATCTTGATATTGGGATTCCTAAGGTCTTAGATATTATGGAAAAATTATCTAAACTTGGATATATTAAAAAATGCAATAGTATTTATTCATATGATGATTTATTAACTTATTTAAGGAGCAATTTAAAATGAATGATATAGCACTTGGTAAGTTTGTAAACATTAACTCATATCTACATAGAATAAATCCTATTGTAAAAATACTTTCAATTATTATTTTTATAATTTCTCTTTTTATAATTCCTATTAAAGATAGTATTTTATATATAGATATTTTACTTGGATTTTCTCTTTTTTTAATAGTAGTTATTTCTTTTGCAAAGCTAAATATAATAGATATTATTAAAGGAATAAAACCTCTTTTTTATCTTTTATTTATTACTTTAATAATGCAAGTATTTTTTGATAAAAAAGGTGAAGTCTACTTTACTTTTAAGTTTAATATTTCTTATTTAACAATATTTTTATCTATTTTTATTTTATTATTTTATATATTTAGTAAAAGATTTATTAAATTTAGGCTTACATACTTTATAATAAATTTAGTTGTAATATTTTTAATTTATTATTTTTTAAATTTTAAAAATATTAAAATATATGATGTCCCTCTTACAAAAAGTGCAATTTATAGGAGTCTTTTTTTATTTATTAGAGTTTTAAATGTTATTCTAATTACATCAATTCTTACAACAACAACTAATACAACAAACATAAATTATGGTTTAACTGGATTATTATATCCACTAAAACTTATTAAAGTCCCAGTTGAGATATTTTCTATGATGATAGGTCTTACATTTAGATTTATTCCTACATTATATGATGAAAGTAAAAAAATTCTAAAAGCTCAGGCATCAAGAGGAGTTGATTTTTCTGAGATTGGTTTTTTTAAAAAAATAAGACAAGTAGTTTCTTTTTTAGTTCCTCTTTTTGTTCTATCTTTTAAAAAAGCAGAGGATATGGCAAATGCAATGGAGATAAGAGGATATGAGGTTGGAATGAAAAGGTCATCTATTGATAAGTATAAGTTTGGCGTACTTGATTTTTTTACACTTTTTATATCATTTATAGTTCTTACGTGCGCTATTTTAGTTTTGGTTTTTAGTAAAAAAGGTATTATATAATGAGATATAAAGTAGTTATTTCATATGATGGCAGAAATTTTTCAGGTTCGCAAGTTCAACCAAAATTAAGAACTGTTCAAAATGAATTTGAAAAAGCCTTGAAAAATATGCTTCAATTTTATTTAAAGACTTATTTTGCCTCAAGAACAGATAAAGGAGTTCATGCTAATTATCAGGTTGTAAGTTTTGAAATTGATACTAAAATAGATTGCAATAAATTTAAAATAGGAATAAATAAACGACTGCCAGCAGATATAAAAGTTATTAAAATTGAAAATGTGGATGATTTTTTTCACGCAAGGCATTCTGTGGTAAAGAAAAGATACTACTACACAATTTATAAAAAAGATGCTAGCATTTTTTTGCTTAATTATGGAATTTATATAAAGAATTTAGATTTTAAAAAGTTAAAATATCTTTTAAAAAAGTTTAGTGGTAAACATAATTTTAAAGGCTTTTGTAAGGAAAAAGATGAAAACAAAGACTTTGTAAAAGATGTTAGAATATATTTTAAAAATAAACGTGATAGACTTATTATATATTTTATATCAAGAAGTTTTCTTAAACAAATGATAAGAATTCTAATAGGCTCTTCCATATTATATGCAGTTGGGAAAGTTTCAAAAGAGGAAATTTTAGAAAACTTTAAAACTTGTAAAAGAGGAAAAGCAACTTATACTGCACCAGCAAATGGACTTTTTCTAGATTATATATACTACTAATATGTTAAAATAATAAAAAGGAGAAATTTTATGTTTATAACATTTGAAGGCTGTGAAGGTAGTGGAAAAACTACTATAATTAAAAAATTAGAGCAATACTTTCTTGATCAAAAAAGAAAAATAATTACAACAAGAGAGCCTGGTGGCGAAAAAATTTCCGAAGAGATTAGAAAAATAATTTTAAATAGATCTAATCAAGAACTTACTAAAAAAGCGGAAGCGTTACTTTTTGCGGCATCTCGTATTCAACATTTACACGATAGAATTATCCCATATTTAGAAAAAGATTATATTGTTATATGTGATAGATTTATTGACTCATCATATGTATACCAAGGAATAGCATCTGATTTAGGAATGAATTATATTTTGAAAATAAATGATTTTATGAATAAAAAAACAATGCCTGATATTACTTTTTTACTAGATTTAGATGTTGAGGTTGGTCTTGGAAGAGTTAAATCAAGAGGAAAAGAAAGCCAAAATAGAATAGATTTAAAAACTGTTGAATATCATAATAAGGTAAGAAATGCATATCTTAATTTGGCAAAGAAGAATAAAAAAAGATATATTATAATAAATGCTAATCAAGACAGTGATAGTATATTTTTAGAAGTTGTTGATAAATTATCTAAAAATAAAAAATATCTTAAATATGAAAAACTACATAAGCTATTTTAACAAGGTCTTAAAAAATAATTGCTTATCGCATCTTTACTTATTATATGGTGAAAATATTCAAGATTTAAAAATTGCTACAAATGATATAATTTATAATATTTTAACATTTAAAAAAGATGAAAATAAAAGACTAAAAGAAAAAATAGAAAATAATACTTGTGAAAACATTTATCTAATAGATGGTGAAAATGGAATAAAAAAAGAAGATATTCACGCCTTGCAAGTTGAATTTTCTAAAACCGCAAATTTTTCAAGTATGCGTTTTTATGTGGTTAGTTTTTTTGAAAATATTACATCATCTGCTGCTAATAGTATGCTTAAATTTTTAGAAGAACCGGTTGCTAAAAAAACAATAGGATTTTTACTTACTAAAAATAAAGACCTTATTCTTCCTACAATTCTTTCAAGGGTTCAATCAATTTATGTATCTGTTAAAGAAATAGATGAATATTTAAAAGAAATAAGTGATATTTCATGTGATGATTTTTTTAAAGAGATGTCTGCTATTTCCATAAGAAATAAAGAGATTGCAAAAAATCTTTTTCAAGATGATGAATTTATTAAAAGATGTGATATATTAAAAGATTTTTTTCAATCTTTTTATATTAAAGATATCGATATTTCACTAAAGTTTTATAAGCCTATTTTAGAAAATGCTCAAACTAATGTGAAAATGAAAGATATATCTGAGGCAATACTTGTATTTTTAATTGATTTATTAAAAGATGAAAAAAAGAATATGGTATTTAAGAGTTTATATCAAGAAATTAAAGAATGTAAAAAAGTATTTACAAAAGATAAAATAAAAGAGATGATTAGTTTAACCGAGGAGTTTTCTAAAATTCAAAATTTTCAAAATAATATAGAACTTCAACTTTATTCGTATTTTTTAAAACTTAACAAGGAAAGAGAAAGTGTTTAATAAGGCGATAGTTAAAATTGGTAAAATTAAACAAATAATAGATAATAATAATTACCAAATAGGTGATTATATTTTAATATCCACTGAATATGGAGATCATATTGGAAAGATTATTGAACTTGGCAAAAATTTTAGAGATATTTCAAAAATTAGTATACTTTGCGGAAGTTATGAAAAATTAAATGATAAAAGTTTAATTAAAAAAAATGAAGAAATAAAAAAAGAATCAAGAAAAATACTTCTTGATATAAAAAAAATAATTAGAGAAAATGAAATTCAAATGATTATTGTTCAACTAAGCTATAGCATTAGCAAAGACTATTTAATTGTCTTTTTTACTGCTGAGAAAATGGTTGATTTTCGTGAAGTATTAAAAGAGCTAAATAAAAAATATCTTTTTAAAGTAAGATTAGAAAATATAGGAGATTCAAGACAGGCGGCAAGTATAATCGGTGGATATGGAATTTGTGGAAAAGATCAGTGTTGCACGATATCTGATGTAAAATATTTAGATATAAATAAATCACAAATAAAAAATCAAAAACTTGCACCAAATCCTATAAATCATTTGGGGAATTGTTCAAAGCTTAGATGTTGTCTTAGTTTTGAAGATAATATGTATCAAGAACTAAAGTCTATGTTTCCTGAAAAGGGAACAAAGATTAAATATGAAAAAGAGATATATTATGTAAGTGATTATAATATTTTAAAAAATGAGGTAGTACTTGAAAAAAATGATCCAGATGGTAAAAAAAGAATTACCACAAGCCTTGGTGATATAAAGTGGTAGGAAGTATTTATCTTGTTGGAACTCCGATAGGTAATTTATCAGAAATTACCCTAAGGGCAATTTCTGTATTAAAAGAAGTTAAAATTATTTACTGCGAAGATACAAGGGTTTCTAAAATATTATTAAATAAGTATATGATAAAAACACCTACGAGATCTCTTTTTTTAAAAGGAATGGTTTTAAAAACAGATGAGGTAATTGATGTTTTAAAAAGTGGATCTGATGTTGCAGTTATATCAGATGCAGGTCTTCCTATAATATCTGATCCTGGTTTTGAAATTGTTAAAAGATGCCATTTAGAAAATATAAAAGTTATTCCAGTTGGTGGTGTTTCATCTATTACAAGCGCTATAATTGCATCAGGGCTTTGTCCTGTTCCATTTTTATTTTTAGGCTTTTTACCACTTTCAAAAACTGAAAAAGAAACAGAGCTTTTAAAATATTCTTATTTCAAAGGCTCGATTATTATTCTTGAATCGCCAAGAAGAATAATTGATACTTTAAATATAATAAAAAATGTATATAAAAACTGTAATATCTCTATTTCAAAAGAGATATCTAAAATATATGAAAAAATAAAAACTGGTCCAATAGATGATATTATTTCTTACTTACTGGAAAAAGACGAAATAAAAGGTGAGTTTGTTATAATAATAGAGAAAAATGAAATAATAAATCTTGATATTTCAATTATGGATAGATTAAGCTTTTATCTAAGCAAAGGTCTTTTAAAAAATGATGCTATTAAACAAGTTGCCAAAGATTTAAATAAATCTAAAAAAGAAGTATATCAAAAAGTTCTAAAAGGAGAAGAAAATGGGTAAAAAATTTTATATCTCAACATCAATTTTATATACATCAGCAATACCTCATATTGGTAATTTATATGAAATAATTCTAACTGATGCAATCGTTAGATTTAAAAGGCTTGAAGGCTATGATGTATACTTTCAAACAGGAACAGATGAACATGGTCAAAAAATAGAAAAAGCTGCTAGATTAAATAATCTTGAACCAATCAAATATTCTGATTATATCTCAAGTGAGATAAAAAAAATATTTGATACTTTTAATATTTCATATGATTATTTTTTTAGAACTACTTCTAAATTTCATGAAGAAGCAGTTCAGCAAATATTTGATAAATTATTAAAAAAAGGAGATATTTATCTAGGACATTACGAAGGATATTACTCACTTGCAGAAGAATCATTTGTTATGGAAAAAGATTTGATAGATGGTAGGACAAAACTTGGAGATGAGCCTATTTGGACAAGTGAAGAAGTATACTTTTTTAAATTTTCTAAATATCAAGATTGGCTCATAAATTATATTAAATCTAATCCAGATTTTATAAAGCCTGAAATAAGAAAAAATGAAATACTTTCATTTTTAAAAGAGCCTTTGTATGATGTATCAGTTACAAGGTCAAAATTTAAATGGGGTATTCCTATTTTAAATGATAAAAATCATATTGTCTATGTTTGGATAGACGCCCTTACGAACTATATTACATCCTTAGGATATCCTAAAATAGATAGTCCTAATTTTAAAAAGTATTGGCCTTGTGATTGTCATATTGTAGGAAAAGATATATTGCGCTTTCACGCAATATATTGGCCAATTATTCTTAACTCACTTAATCTTCCAATTCCTAAGAAAATATTTGCTCATCCTTGGATTTTAGTAGATAAAAAGAAAATGTCTAAATCTCTTGGAACAAATATATTTCCGGATTTTTTAGTTAAACATTTTAGTGTTGATGAGATAAGATATTTTTGTCTTTCTGAAATACCTTATGCTCAGGATGGAAATTTAACTTATGAGCTAATTATTGAAAGAAGTAATTCCGATTTATGTAATACATTGGGTAATTTATTAAATAGAACAATCGGAATGATAAAAAAATACCGTGGTGGTGTTTTAAAAAAGGTTATTTTAAATGATACTGATAGTAAAAATTTAGAAAATAAATGTCTTGGAATATATGAAAAAGTTAAAACTAAAATGGACGAATATAATGTTTCAGGAGCAATTTTTGAAATAATGGAGCTTGCAAGATTTGCAAATAAATATGTTGATTTAAAAATGCCGTGGCAACTTTTTAAAGATAAAAAAGATGATGAACTTGATAACTGCTTATATCACTTAATCGAAACTATTAGATTTTTATCTATTATTCTTGATCCATTTATTCCAGAAACTGCAAAAAAAATAAGAGAGCAAATAAATTATGATGGGCTTGATTTTAAACTGCTTAATAAATTTGGATTATATGATAAAAATCCAAATGATGCAGTCTTACTTTTTCCAAGATATGATATTAGCGAAAAATTAAAAGAAGTTATAGAAGATGAAAATAACATTAAAAAAGAGCAAAAATAATAAATTTTTAAAAGATCCAAAACAAATAAATAAGGAATTTAAGCAAAATTTAATTAAGTATTTTGCTACTTTTATTTTTACATTTATTTATGGAATTGGGATGAGCTGGTTTTTGCTTGCAAGCTCAGTTAGGCTATATTCAGGTGGTGTTCCTGGTCTTGCTCAACTTGTAGTAGATATTATAGTTGCATTTGGTGTAAAATTAAGTAGTCAGTCTCAAAATATATCAATTGGTATTTTAGTTTTTATTGGTAATATCCCAATTTTATTTCTTGGCTGGTTTGGAGTATCTAAAAAATTTACTATTTTTTCACTTTTTTCAGTTTTAATTCAAACAACAGTTTTAAGCTTACTTAATCAAAAAATATTTACAGAAAATACAAATCCAACAATTCTTGCAATAATGGGAGGAGTTTTAGTTGGAGTTGGAACAGGCGGAGCGCTTAAGTATGGTTGTTCTACCGGTGGATTTGATATTATAGGTCAGTATTATGCTCATAAAACAGGTAAAAGTGTTGCTTTTATTACAACAGGAATAAATATTTCAATTACAGTAATTGGAGCAATTATAATGGGAGTAAAAGATAATAAAGTAGCACTTGCAGCAGAGGTTTTTGCATATACTTCTTTAAGATTGCTCGTTTCAATGGTTGTAACAGATAGAATTCATACATCATATCATTTTATTGAGGTAAATATTATCTCAAATTATCCTATCGAGTTGTGTGAGCAAATAATATTTAGACTTGGTAGAGGAGTTACAATTTTTGATGTTCGTGGAGGATATGGCTATAATGAAAAACAAATGATTTATCTTGTTATTTTCTCACACGAAAAATCAGAGCTTATGCAAACAGTTAAAGATGTTGATGAAAGGGCATTTATTGTCTTTAAAACAATCGATAGTGTATCTGGTAATTTTAAAAGAAAAGTTGTTTAGATGATATTACAAATAAAATAAATTTATATTATCAGCATTTTAGTTCGGAATATGAACTTTTTTCAAGTAAAATTTTATAAGTTATCAAATTTGACTTTCATAGATGTTTATGATAGAATATCAAAGGTCATTCTTTACACCTAATGACTATAAAATTAAGGAGAATTATAGATGAATACTTTTGTAGCGAAAAAAGAAAATATTGAACGCAAATGGTATGTTATTGATGCAAGTGCTGCTCCACTTGGAAGAATAACAACTAAGGTTGCAAAAATTTTAATGGGTAAGGAAAAACCTATTTTTACTCCTAATTGTGATTGTGGTGATTATGTAATAGTTATAAATTCTGATAATCTAAAATTAACAGGATTAAAACTAAAAGATAAAATATATTATCGTCATAGTGGATATAAAGGTGGTTTAAGACAAAGAACTGCCAAGGAACAAATCGAAAAAGATTCAAGATTTGTGATTGAACATGCTGTTAAAGGTATGCTTCCAAAGACAAAACTAGGCGAGGATATGTTTAGAAAATTATTTGTATATAAAGATAATAAACACACTCATCAAGCACAAAAGCCAATTGTTTTGGGGGTAGAATAATATGCCAAAAATTCAAAATAAAGTTGTACAATTTTTAGGAACAGGAAGAAGAAAAAGCTCTGTTGCAAGAGTTATGCTTACTCCTGGTGATGGAAAATTTTTAGTTAATGAGCGTCCTTTTGATGAATACATACCATCTGCTGCAATGCGTCTTGATGTTATGCAACCACTAGATATTACTCAAAATACTAAGAACTATGATATAAGATGTAATGTTTATGGTGGCGGAATTTCTGGTCAAGCTGGTGCTATAAGACTTGGTATTACAAGAGCACTTCTTCAAATTGAACCAAGTTATCGTCCTGTTTTAAAACCTCTTGGTTTAATTACTCGTGACCCAAGGAAAAAAGAAAGAAAGAAATGTGGTCTTAAAAAGGCTAGAAAAGCTCCACAATTTTCTAAACGTTAAAAAAACAAGCCATATAAAAATAGAAAACTATTTTTATGGCTTTTTTTCTTAATTATATTTAAAAAATAATAAAGTTATTTTTGGTATAATGTATTATATATATTAAATGCTTTTTTAAGCGCTTGATGGAGTTGATATTTTGAAAAAATTATTATTACTTTTTATATCTTTATTTTCTCTTTTTTTGCTTGCTTCATGCAAAAAAGAAGAAAAAGATGGCCCCTCTAAAGACTATGAAAGGCCACAGGCTGAAGTAGTTGTTAATAAGGAAAAATCTAAATACAAATATGATGAGATTGATCTTAATTTTACAATAAATATAAAAAATACTTATAAGTTTAAAGAAGGGGATAGAATTAGTGTTGAGTATAAAAATCATTATACTGGTTCTATTGAAAGACCTTTTGCTGCAAGGATAAAAGATGATGAGTATTTACTGCATCTTCCTAATTTAAAAAATAATAAAGATACAGAGGTTAAATTTTACTATCATTATATTTATCGTGGTAAAGATAGTAAAAGACATATCGGAGATATTACAGTTAGTGCTAATGGTGAAAACGATCCATTAGTAGATGTTTCAATTCGTGATTATGATGATTATATAAAACATGCTAAAGAAAATATGGAAGAGTATATAAAAAATAATGATAAAAATATTAGAAAAACTTATAATTTAGAAGCTGATATTGACTTTAAGGATAAATTGTTTTTACCTCTTGGATATAATTTTTCAGGTGTATTTAATGGAAATAATCACACATTAAAAAATATTTCATCAAGCACTATGGCCTATGAAACTACTAAAAAGGGTAATTCCGAATTTGAAGATGATAGTTTATATAGATATTATTTTTATGGTATATTTAAAAAACTTCTTAATGGGGCTTGGGTTAAAGATCTTAATCTTGAAAATGTTAACCTAAAAAATCACGATGCAAAAAATATTAAATCCTATAATGAAGACAGACACTACAAAAATGAAGGATTTGGTATTATATGTGAGAAGGCTAATGAAGATAGTAGAATAAGTAATATTACAATAAATAATTCAAAGGTTGATTTAATTGTTAAACCTGGATATAATGATTTAAATAAGTCATTTCTTGCAGCAAATTTTGGATTAGTTGCAGGTTCTAGTAATGGTTCTGTATCAAATATAAAAATCTTGAATTCAGAAATTACAATTTCTAATAAAGGCGCAAGTGGGATGTCTTGCGGTATAGCATTTGGAAGAACCTTAGAAAAAGCATCGGTTGAATTTGTTAGTATTAAAGATTCAAATTTAAATGTTTCAAATAATATCAATCCTAACTTAATTCTAACAGATAAAGGTGGCGATAATTCGTCAACTTTTGTATCTGAGTATTATCATAATTTAGGTGATAGTCCAAAGAAAAATCTAAGTGTTTATGCAGGAATTATGATAGGATATGAAGCATCTGGTAATGTTTCAAGCCTTTATTTAATAAATAACTTAATAAAATCAATTGATAGCAAAAATGATGATAAAATAGCAACTGTAAGGCTAAATGGTAAAGCAATAGGATTTGATTATGAAGAAAGTACGTCAGATAAAAAAGCGAATGTTGGTTTTAGCCAAATAAATAAAAAATTATATCATGTTGGTGAGGTTGCTAGAATATATGTTAGAACCGATACAAATGGTCCAAAACAAGTAGGTTCTTCAAATAATGGTTTAAAAAGATTATATATAAATAATCGTGAAATTAGTAAATCAGATTTAAAAGAAGATCCAAGAATTCCTTTTATTTCATATTATGAGTTTGTTGTTTATGAAAATGTTGATGCCCTTTCTATTACAAACCAATATGAAAAAAGAGAAGATGCACTAAATGAAAATATTTACTTTGAAAATGATAAAAAGGCAATATTTGAAAATATTACTCCTGGAACTTTCCCAGGAGAGGCACAATCACTTTTCCATAATGAACAAGATGTTTACTATCAAATAAAAAAAGAAAAATTTGACCAAACTCTTCACGGATATGCTGTTGTGACTTTTAAAAAATTAAAAGAAGGACAAGAAAATAATCAAAAAGGCGGAAATAGTGGCAGTAGCAATCAGTTTGAAAAAGTTTATTCATGGGCTAAAATTGATCAAAATGGAAAATTTAAATTTATTGTAAGAGGAAAAATTGAAAGAATTGAGATAATGGGTCAGTTTATATCAGAGTTTAATATAGGTCATGTTTATGGTTTTGGTAAAAGAGTAGTAGCAACATATTTATCAAATAATCAAATTGAAATATCAAATACAGGACAAAATACAATCTCAGATATAAATTTAACTGAGATATATAAATATACTTACAATTTGGGATTGTTTGCATCAAGTCATAAACAGCTTGAAGTGTCAAATACTGTTTTTGAAAATTATACTATAAAAAATACTGATGGCGATACTATTTTTAATATAAACTTTGATAAAACACTATTAGTAAATCATTATAACAATAAAAACATATTTATTGGAAATAAGCCCAAATATCTTGGAAGTGATGTAGATGTTTCAATTAATACAGCATTTGATAAGATGAGTAAAGAAGATATTAAAAAATATCTTGTTCTCGGTTATTTAGTTAATGAAAATTGGTTTTTTAAAGAGTTTGGACTTGCTTAATGGATATATCTAAATCTCTTTTTCTGAATTTAATAAGATGCCATAATTTTGCACCGCTTTGGGAGATAAGACAAAAAAAAGAAAAGGCTATAATAAATATTGATTCTTTAATAGATTATGAAAAAAGCCAAAAGATAGATGAAATTCTTGAACATATGTTTGATGAAGATGATAACTTCATATTGCAAAAAGAAAACCTACAAGTTAAAACTTTACAAGATGAATATGCCAAGGTTGAAAGATTTGCTAATAGTATAGTTAATAACAAGTTTAAATCTAGGATAGAATCTAAAAGTATTGATACTAAGCAGTATAGAGCATTTGCTAATTACGACGGTTATAACTTCTATGCATTTTTGGATATTTTAAAAGAGACTGATGATGAAATAAACGTTTTTGAGGTTAAGGCAACTACTACATCAAAGTTGTATAAACTTAAAAATGCCGTATTAGATGATAATGCTATTTTAAAAATATTATTAAATGAAAACACAAAATTAAAATTCTCAGATCCATTTGGAGATTTTAGGTATTTTTATGATCTGGCATTCCAAAGGTTTGTTCTTGAAAGATCGGATGAATTTAATCCTAATAAGAAAAAGATAAATTATTATATTGCACTTTTAAACTCTGAATATATCTATGATGGTGCTCAAAAAGATGGTAAAAACTACTATGATGATAGTTTAATTAGATTTATTGATGCTAATGAAATATCTGAGTATATCATTAAAACAAGATTTCAATATGATCTTGAAAATGTTATAAATTATTTAAACAATGAAAATTTTTCAAATCCTAAAATCTCTAAAACATGCTTTTATAAAAAAGCAAGAGAATGCCCATTTCTTAAATTATGTTTTAAAGAAAATAATATACCTGATAAAAACAGTCTTTATACATTTAGTCAGTATCACCAAGGTTTTACTGATAAATTGGGTGAGAAAGTTAGTTTTTTTGAAGCTCTTAATTCTAAAAGATATAAACTTATTACAGACTGCACCGATTTATTAGAATCAGATAAAAATTATTATTTAAAGCGTAAAATACAAATAGATTGTCTTCTAAATAATAAAAAATTCATCCAGAAAGATCTGATTTTTGGGTTTATTAAAAATTTAAAATATCCTATTTATCATTTAGACTTTGAAACTCTCCCTGTTCCAATTCCTAGATTTTGGGGAGAAAAGCCATATACCCAATCTGTGTTTCAGTTTTCAGTTCATATTGAAAGAAAACCTGGTGTGTGTGATAAAAAAAATGATAATGTTTCATTTTTATTTAACTCACCAACGGTTGATCAAAGAGAAGAACTTATTATAAAATTATTAGATACAATTAAAGATGATGGTGGATCTGTAATAGCATATAATATGTCGTTTGAAAAAGCAAGACTTAAAGAGCTTGCCGAAATATTTCCTAAATATAGCCAAAGACTTCTTGATGTAATAGACAGAGTAGTAGATTTAATGGATGTTTTCTCAGGCTATAGGATGAAGGATATAAAAGATAAATTTAATCTTACCAATTCTAATCCTGATTTATATCCATATTATGATTCTAATTTTCAAGGAAAAACCTCAATAAAAATAACTTATCCTGTCTTAGTAAAAAATAATGCATACACAACAATGCCAATACACAATGGTGTAATGGCTCTAACAGAGTTTTTTATCTCACCTACTTATAAAGATAAAGAGCTAGAAAAGTATCGTAAAAATGCAATAGAATATTGTATGCAGGATACTTATTCAATGTTTGAAATTTTGAAGTTTTTAAGGGGAATTTAATGCAAGAAATATATAATGTAAAAACTAAAAAAAATGAAGATTTTACAATTAAAGATAATAAGTTAAAAATTTATCTATGTGGACCTACGGTATATGATAGTGTTCATATAGGTAATATTAGACCACTTATATTTTTTGATACGATCGCAAGATATTTTTCCTATCTTAAAATAGATATTGATTATATTTCAAATATTACAGATATCGATGATAAAATAATAAAAAAATCTAATGATGAAAATAAGTCATACAAAGAAATTAGTAAAAGATATGCTATGGAATATCTTAGTTTATTTAAAGAATTTAATATAGAATATCCTAAAAAAAGTTTATATGCAACAGATTATATTTCTGATATGCTTAAACTAATATCTGATTTAGTTAAAAAGAATAAAGCCTATGTAGTTGATGGAGATGTATTTTTTAAAGTTCATAATTTTTTAGATTATGGCAAGATTTCAGGACAAAGTATTTCTTATTTAAAAGAATCTGGTAGAATTGAGAAAAATAATAAAAAGTTGGATAATCTGGATTTTATCTTATGGAAAAAAACAGATGCTCCGAATTTTAAATCTCAATTTTCAGATGGAAGACCAGGTTGGCATAGTGAGTGTGCTGCTATTAATTTATCATATTTTAAAGATACAATAGATATTCACGGTGGTGGAATGGATTTAAAATTTCCTCATCATGAAAATGAAAACGCCCAGTTTAAAGCAGAAACTGGAAAAGATTTAGCAAGATATTTTCTCTATGTTGGTCATATAGATTTTGAAAGCTCTAAAATGTCAAAATCAAAGGGAAATATAATTCTTGCAAAAGATGTTAAAAATTATGCTAATCCTATGTCTTATAAATTGTTAGTTCTTGCTCATAATTATCATCAGAGAATAAATTTTAGTCTTGATCTTTTAATGCAATATGAGAAAGAATATACAAAGATTGCTTCAACAATAAATAAAAAAAATTTTCAATATCTTTTAAATAATATAAAAAATGATAGGATAAACGATGATATTTTTTCAGTCTTTATTAAGTATATGGAAGATGATTTTGCAACTCAAAATATAATAAGTTATTTATTTGAACTTGTAAAAACAATAAATAAAGAAAATGATCTTAGATTATGTAAGGAGTATACTAATACACTAGTTTTAATTCTTGAAATATTAGGAATTAAAATGGATAAAATAAACTATACTGATGATGATTTAAAACTTTATGAAAAATGGATATTTTTAAAAAATAATAAAGATTTTAAAAATGCTGATATTATAAGATTAGATTTAATAAAAAAAGGAATAATAAGCTAATGAGAAAAATAAAAGAAAAATATATTAAAATTGAAGAGGCTAAAAATCTATTAAAACCAGCAAGTGATTATTTAATAAAAGATGATAAAACTACTGATGAAAAAAGTAAAAAAGTAAAATCAAGTAAAAAAGAGCATTCTTTAAAAGTAAAAAAAGAAGTTAAACCAAAAATAGTAATTAAAGCATATAATCCAGATTTAAATAAAGGTCTATCAGATAATGAGATTGAAAATAGAAAAAAAGCAGGACTTACTAATTTTGTAGTATCTAAAAGCAGTAAGAAACTTGTTTCGATAATTTTAAAAAATTTATTTTCTTTCTTTAATATTTTAATGTTTGTTATGGTAGGTCTTCTTGCTTGGGCAAAGGCACCTTTTTCAAATTACTTTTTCTTATTTGCTGTTATTGCCAACTTTTTTATCTACATTGTTCAAGAGATAAAGGCAAAAAGAATAATTGATAAACTATCACTTAAAACAAAATCAAAACTTAGTGCAATAAGAAATGGCGAAGAGGTTGAAATATCATCTGATGATATTGTTTTTAATGATATTTTAAAATTACACGTTGGTGCAACTATTCCTGCTGATTTAATTTTAAGAAGTGATGAACCTATTGAAGTTAATGAATCAATTCTTACAGGTGAGGCTGATTCTTGTATAAAGAAAAAAGGAGATATGCTATACAGTGGTAGTTTTATTACATCAGGAAGTTGTATTGCACAGGCTGTTGTAGTTGGTAAAAATACATATATTGAAAAATTATCAAGTGTTGCTAAAAAACACAGCAAAGCAAAATCTCAAATAATTAACTCTATTAACTTACTTATTAAAATACTTGGTGTAGTAGTAGTTGTTCTTGGTGGACTTTTATTTTGGATGTCTACAAGAAATTTAAAAACAACAGATGTATTATTTAGTCAAGGTATTATTCAAACGGTAGGTGCGCTTGTTGGTATGATTCCGGCTGGATTAGTTGTTTTAACTTCAATGGCACTTGCAGTAGGTGTTATAAGATTGTCTCAAAGTAATACTATGGTTCAAGAGTTATCTTGCATTGAAATGCTTGCAAGAGTTGATACATTATGTCTTGATAAAACAGGAACAATTACAGATGGGACAATGTCTGTTTTAGAAGTAGTTGAATTAAAAAAACAAAAGCAAAGTGAAAGTCTTGAAAAAGTAATATCAACAATTCTTCATACTCTTCCACCAGAAAATGCAACAGATAGGGCACTTTATGAAAGATTTGGAGATAAGAATAATTTTAATGTGGTTGATAAAATTTCTTTTAGTAGTAGAAGAAAATATAGTGCTGTTATGTTTGAAAATAAAAAAACATATCTTTTAGGTGCGCCAGAGTTCGTATTAAAAGAAAAATATTCTCTTGTGAAGGAAAAATGCGAAAAATCATATCGTGCTGGATTAAGAGTTTTGATTCTTGCTCAAACAAGCCAGAAAATATCTCATGATGTAGAATGCGATTTTAAAGATGATGTTGAGCCGATTGCTTTAATTATACTAGAAGATAAAATAAGATCAGATGCAATGGATACAATAAACTATTTTAAAAATGCTGGTGTTGATGTTAAAGTAATATCTGGTGATAATCCTGTTTCTGTTTCAAGAATAGCCCAGAAGGTTGGAATTGTTGATGCACATAAATATATATCACTTGATGGATTTAGCAAAGAGCAAATTGAAAATATAGTATCTGATTATATTGTATTTGGTCGTGTTACGCCAGAGCAGAAAAAATGGATTATACAAGCATTAAAGAAAAATGGAAAAACTGTCGCAATGACAGGTGATGGTGTAAATGATTTACTTGCACTAAAGGAAGCAGATACATCAATTACTGTTGCAAGCGGGTCTGATGCCGCAAGAAATATAGCAAATCTTGTTTTACTTGATTCTAATTTTTCTTCTATGCCAAAAGTTGTTAAAGAAGGTAGAAGAGTTATAAACAATATTAAAAAGGTTGCCACTATATTTGTTACAAAAACTATTTTTTCACTAATTTTAACAACTCTTTCAATAATTTTGCAACTTATTTTAGGTCCGGGTTCTTTTAGTTATCCAATAGCACCATCACAACTTTTAATAATAGATTGGTTTATAGTAGGTATTCCAAGCTTTTTCCTTGCGATGGAATATAATGATATAAAAGTTGAAAAGACAAGATTTTTAAAAGAAGTATTTAAAGCAGCGCTTCCTGGGGCAATTAGTATAGTATCATCTATAATAATATTTTATGGAATTAAATTTGTTATTGGAATAAATGATCAAAGAGTAGTTTCAACAATCATAGTATATTCTGCTTTAAGTATATTTATGTATGTATTATTTCAAAATGCGAAACCATTTAATTTAATGCGATCACTTTTAGTATTTACAATGTATACAGCAATTGTAGCAGGTCTTTTATTTACACCAGAACTTTTCGGTCTTGCACCTATTCTTCCTATTGGTTATGGTAGCCAAAGGCCACTTGAAAGAACTGAAATACTTGTTTTAGTTATTATGGTTTTACTAGGATATCCTGTTGCTTATATTATTACAAATATTGGAAGGTTTATAAAAACACTTGATAAAAGAGTAAAAACCAAAACTAATGAAAAAAGGAATAAGAAATGATTGTTTGGGGTAAGAATGTATTAAAAGAAGCAGTATTAAACAAACATGAGATTTATAATCTTATGATTGATGTAAAATTTAGCGATAATAAATTCTTAGAATTTTTAAATAATCATAATATAAGATATAACAAATATCCTAAAGATAAGTTAAACGAAGTAAGTAAAAATGCCATTCATCAAGGAATTGTGGCTGATATAAGACCTTATAAAATATATGATCTTTTAGAAGTTTTAAAAGATGATGAAGTGCAAAAGTTTATAATTTTAGATCAAATAACAGACCCACAAAATCTCGGTTCAATTTTAAGAAGCGCAAATGCTACTGGTTTTAGTGGTGTTATAATTTCTAAAAAAGAACAGGTTGGTCTTACAGGCGTTGTTGCAAAAGCATCAAGTGGTGCAATTGAGTATGAAAAAGTTATTATAGTATCTAATTTAAATAATGCTATTTTAAAATTAAAGGAAAAAGGATTTTTAATTTTAGGAAGTTCAGATAAGGCAAGTATAAGTTATAAAGAAATACCTAAAAATAAAAAATTATGTATAATATTAGGTAGTGAGGGTGTAGGAATGAGATATTTAATAAGTAAAAACTGCGATTTACTTGTTAAAATACCTATGCTTGGAAAAATTTCATCACTTAATGTGGGGGTTGCCGGAGCCTTACTTATGTATGAAACAATAAAATAGAGAGGAATTTTTGATGAATGATTATGAATTAATTTATTTAATTCAAACGGAAAACGATCAATATGCAACAAATTGCCTTTTTAAAAAATATGAACCACTTATATTAAAATATATGAGTGTTTATAAAATTAGACTATCAGAAAGAGATGACTTTTTATCCGAAGGTTTTTTAATGCTTGAAAGAGCAGTTGAAACCTTTGATGAAAGATATGATAAAACATTTACTAGATATTTTGAACTACTACTTAAACATAGGTTTTGGAGACTAATTACAAAATCTCCCAATTATCTTTTATGTGAAGATCTTGATTTATATACTAAAAATAATACACTAACTCCACAAAGAATTTATGAAAATTCTGATATAGATGAAAAAATGAGTGAAGCAATAAAATGTCTTACTGATAATGAGCTTGAAATATATAACTTATTTTTTGTTGAAAATATGAAAATAAAAGAGATTTGCCAAATAGTAAAAAAAGATGAAAAAAGAGTTTATAATGCTTTATTTAGAATTAAAAACAAGTTAAAAAAGTTTTTATAAATTGACTAAAAAAAGTGTTTATGCTATAATATTGCATAGACCACGGAAGGTGGTTTTTTAATGAAAAAAAATTATGTTTTAATTTGCTCTGATTGCCTTTCTAGAAACTATCAGATAAAAGTTGATACAAAGGTTCAATCAAAAAGGATTTCATTAAATAAATATTGCAAAAAATGTAATAAACATACGCTTCATAAGCAATCATAAAGGAGTTTAAAATGGCTATAAAAAAGAAAAATGATGATAAGAAAAAATCAAAATTAGTAGAGATATTAACTCATGATTATAAATGGGAAAATTTACTTCTTGGTATACTTGCACTTGTTGCAAGCATAGTTGCTGTATTTATTATAAATGGTACATTAAAAGTAGATTCAACTTTTCCTATTTTAGGTAAAGGTAAAAATGGAATTATTTTTGCAGCATTCCTACTTGTAATATCTTTAATTGGTCTTATCCTAGTAGTTGTTCCGTTTTTTATTCCAGCATGGCCTGAGATAAAAAAGATATCTTGGCCTAAATGGTCTCAATTTATTGAAAATACAATTCAGGTTTTAATTTTTGTTGTTGTTTTATCTCTTACACTTCTTCTTTTTGATTATGCTATAATTTCTGTTATAAGTAGAATAAGAGGCTAATATGGAAAATAATATTTTTGGTGATTTAGGAAGACGTTGGTATATTGTCCAAACTTACTCAGGCTATGAGAATGCAGTAAAACAAGATATTTTAAGAAGAACTGAAACTATGGGATTTAAGGATTTAATTTTTCAAGTTATTGTTCCTGAAGAAGTTGAAATAACTAAAAAAACTGATGGAAGTGAAAAAAGAAAAGTTAAACAAATTTTTCCAGGATATGTTTTTGTTGAAATGATTGTTACAGATGATTCATGGTTTATGGTAAGAAATACTCCAAAAGTTACAGGATTTTTAGGCTCTCGTGGCGGTGGAACAAAACCAGTTCCATTAAAAGATGAAGAAATAAAAGCAGTTCTTCTTAAAATGGGAGCAATCGCTAAACCTGTATATGATTATTTAGTAGGTCAAACAGTAGAGGTTATATCAGGCTCTTTTAAAGGTCATAAAGCAGTTGTTGATAGAGTTGATAATGAAAAAGAGATGGTAGTTGTAGGTATTACACTTTTTGGTCAAACTACACCTCTTGAACTTTCTATAAGAGATATAAAGCAAAATAAAGAAATATTAAAAGAAAACAAGGAATAGCTTCTATTCCTTGTTTTTTATCCTAAATTAACAAATCTATCAATATTTGTTTTATATTCAAAAGATATCTTACTTGTTATATTATCCTTAGCATAAGGCATATTTCCACTATAGAATTTAAAATTTATATGCTTTACATTATCCTTATCAACTTCTAAAAATAACTTAACATCTTCGCTCATATTATAAAATATAACATCTCCTTTTAGATTAGTTGTCTGATCTTTTGTAAGGTATATTCTTTTTATTTTTTTTGTATTTTCACTTTTAGAATTTTTAAATAATTGATTTGATATATACTTAGCACTAAGTGGAAATAAAATTGATGTAAGACCATTTTTATCATCTGGTGTATCGGTTATATCATAAATATAAGAGTTTCCATCTTTTTCTAAATACTTGAAATAATTTTCGGGCATACCTGATAAATTATCAATTGCTTCAAGTTCTAAGTCAGATGTTGGCACAAAATCTATATTTATAAATTTTTGTTCATCTAAGTCTCTATATCTGTATTTATAAAATTTTTTAAATGGTAGATCTTTACATTCTGAAAGTTTTTCACCATTTTTAACTTTTATCTCAACTGTTTTTTTATCTTTGTAGTCAAGATCTGTAAAATTTATTTTAACGTTAAAATAATCTTTTTTACCCCATTTTGCAACAAGATGAATATTTTTTGTAATAGGAGTTTTTATATCGTATTTTTTTCCATTATACTCCCAGTATAAAAATTTTTGCGTTTTACTTTTAGGTTCATCTAGTTTAAGAGGTTTATTTTTATCTACTTTCATATCTTGAAGAAGTGGCTCACCTTCTCCCATATCAAATGTAACTGTGTACAAAACTCCTTTACAACTTGAAAGAATAAAAAGAGAAAGTGTAATTAGAAATAAATAAAAAATCTTTTTAAATAAGTATAATTTTCTCATATTATTTTAGCGGATATTTTATAAATAAATCAAGTTTTTCCCAAGGAAGGTCAGCAAAAAAATGTCCTTCTGAAACACTTTTTTTATAAATTGGATTTTTTAAATTTAGTTCTTTTGAAATACCTTTAGGACTTAAATCAAGTCTATCAAGTATTATCTTTTCTATTTTTTCATCTTTTATTTTTCCTGTTTTAAAAGTATCAATAATAAATGTTACAGGCTTGTTATGTCCGATTACATAAGCAAGCATTACTTCACACTCTTTTGCAAGTTTAGCATTTACTATATTTTTAGCAATGTATCTTGCCATATATGCAGCACTTCTGTCAAGCTTTGATGGATCTTTACCAGAAAATGCTCCACCACCATGATGGGCATAGCCACCATAGGTGTCTGCTACAAGTTTTCTTCCAGTTACTCCACAATCACAATTAGGACCTCCAACAACAAATCTTCCAGTATAATTTATCCAGTATTTGGTATCTTTTGTAATCATATTAGATGGCAAAGTAGGTAAAATTACTTTTTCTAAAATATCTTTTCTAAGAACTTCGATATCAACTGTATCTAAATGATTTACAGAAAGAACAACATCAGTTATGTATTTTTTATTTTCTGATAAAGTGATTTGGCTTTTAGCATCTGGAAGGATATAACTAATTTCTTTATTTAACATTTTTTCTCTTAATGTATTTAATAATTTTTTAGCAAGAACAAAAGGAAGTGGCAAAAATTCTTTTGTCTCATCTGTTGCATATCCAAAAATTATTCCCTGATCACCTGCTCCTTGCTCATCTTTATCGACACCCATTGCAATGTCAGGTGATTGTTTATTTATCTTTATAATATATTCTATTTCATCTGGATTAAATCCTACTGTTTTTTCGGAGTACCCAATTTCTTTAATTGCTTTTTTAGCAATTTCTTTATAGTCTATTTTTGCATTTGAAGTTATCTCACCTGCAATAATAACAGTATTAGTTGTAGTTAATACCTCGCATGCAACCTTAGAGTTCTTATCAAGCTTTAGAAGTTCATCTAAAATTGAATCTGCAATATAATCTGCTATTTTATCAGGATGACCTAGTGAAACTGCCTCTGATGATTTTCTATGATACATAATATCCTCCTTATTTTCTTATTTATTATTATATATTATTTTTTAATTTATAAAAAGTAGTATAATTAACTTATGATTAAATATCCTAAAAACATAAAAAAAGAAGTAAAAACCGATTTAAAATTATATAGACTTGATACATCAAAAAATCGTGGAATTGGGTTTGAAAAAGAAATTGAGTTAACTAATTTATACTATATAAATAATAATATAGCATATATATATAAAAAGCCAACTCCTATCCAAGTTGTTAAGGTAAACTATCAAGTAAGAGAAAAAACTAAAATAACTGAGGCATATTTTTCAAAGCCCTCTACAACTGATTATAATGGAATATATGATGGTTTATATATTGATTTTGATGTAAAAGAGACTATAAGTAAAACTAGCATTCCAATAAGTAATATCTTAGAACATCAAATAAAACATTTAGAAAATATATATAACAGTGGTGGAGTTTCTTTTTTAATAATATATTTTAAAATGCTTGATAAATATTTTATCCTTCCATATAAGGATTTAGCATCTTATATTAAAGATAATCAAAGAAAATCAATTCCTATTTCATATTTTCTAAATAATGGTCTTGAGATACAATTTTCCTATAAGCCAAGGCTAGATTATCTTTTAGTTATTAAAAATAATTTAAATAGATTTTTAAAATCATAAATATAAAAATGCCTTTCGGCATTTTTTTATATATTTGTTTCAATTAGTGCGTATCCGCCATCTTCTCTTTTATACACAACGCAAGTTTTATTTAAATCAACATCATAGTAGATATAAAACTCATGACCTACTAACTCCATTGCAAGAAGAGCTTCTTCTTTTGTAAGATTTGTTAGTGTTATTTTTTTATTTTTAACAAGTTGAGTTGCAAGAAGTTCTTTTTCTAAACCTTTTAAATCAAGATTATCTTTTTCTTTTTTCTCTTTTTTAAAAGATGAAATCATTTTATCTCTAAGCTTAGTAATTTGTCTTACTAACTTATCGATTGAAAGATCAATTGTTTCTTTAAAATCTTGACCTTTTTCTTCTGCTCTAATAAGTTCTTTTACTGTTTTAACAGTTATTTCAACTTTTTTATATTCTTTGTAATCTTTTAGTAAAACTACTACGCTTTCAACTTCTTTTTCGTCAAAGAAGTTTAGAACTTTTTGAAGTTTTTTCTCACTATATGAAGTGATATCTTTTGATACTTTTATATTGCCTTTTCCAATTATTTCAATTTTCATATTATTATCTCCTTTAGCAATCATATGTTATTGTTATTATATCATTAAATTTAAGATTATCAATTATTTTAAATATATCGTCATTAAAAAAATCATCCAAAATAAAGCATGTTTTTTTAAAGTAGTCTATAATTAAATAAAATGGTTTAAGAAATTGGTCTAGTCTACATTTTACATTATCTGGTAGTTTTTCCTCACATAGATAAAAATGCCATATAAAGCCATTTTTAATAGGAATTTTACGAAAATAATTTCCTAGCATATACTCCATTTTACATTTTTTGCATATTTTAAAATTTGATTTTATATTAAAAGAATCTAAGTTATTCTCTTTTGTTTCTAGGCTGCATATTAGGCATTTCATTATATCACCTAATATATATTAAAAAATAATATAAATTTTACTTAGTAAGCTTTTGCAAAAAGTATTCTATAATCAACTTTTTTGCCAGTTATCGGACATTTTTTTAATTCTGGTTTTTCATCAAGTATTATTCTTGCTGTTGCACCAAGACTATCCTTTATAATTTTTTCAGCCTCAATATTACAATCAAGCTTAATATATCCAGGATTTTTTAAAAGAACTTCTTTAAACTCTTCATATGTTTTAACATAGGTTGTGTGATCGTTTACGAATTTTTTAGCCTTTTCATACATTTCAGTATGAATTGTATCAAGAAGTTCGGGTATTTTTTTATCTAGTTCATTAATTTTTAAAAGAAATTTTTCTCTGGTATTTCTTTTAAAAATTGTAACTTCATTATTTTTTAACTCATTTTTTCCGGCAGTTATTCTAATTGGTATTCCGTTCATTTCAGCCTCTGAAAATTTATATCCCATACTTTTATTTGAAAAATCAATCATATATCTAATGTTATTTTTTTCAAGACTATTTTTAATTTTTAAAAGATTTAGATCATCTTCACTAATACCAACAGGAATTATTGCAACTTGTGTTGGGGCAATTCTTGGAGGAAGAACAAGACCATCGCTATCTCCGTGCATCATAATTACAGCACCAATTAGTCTTGTAGTAGCACCCCATGATGTTTGATATGCATATTCAAGTTTGTTTTCTTTATTGGTAAATTTTATATCAAATGGTTTTGAAAAATTTTGTCCAAAATAATGACTTGTCCCAGATTGCAGGGCTTTTCCATCTTTCATAAGAGCCTCTATTGAATAAGTTGCAACCGCACCAGCAAATTTTTCATTTTCTGTTTTTTTACCACATATAAAAGGAATTGCTAGAAGCTCTTTTCCCATTTTGTTATATATTTCAAGCATTCTTAAGGTTTCACTAATTGCATCTTCTTTGCTTTCATGAACTGTATGACCTTCTTGCCATAAAAATTCTTTTCCCCTTAAAAAAGGTCTGGTTGTTTTTTCCCATCTTAAAACAGAACACCATTGATTATATAAAATTGGTAAATCTCTATATGATTTAACTTTTGTTTTATAAAAATTAGAAAAAAGTATTTCACTAGTAGGTCTTATGATAAGTCTTTCTGATAAATCATTTACACCTGTTGTTGTAACCATTGCTGCTTCTGGTGCAAAGCCTTTAATATGATCTTTTTCTTTTTGGAATAATCCTTCTGGTATAAGAAGTGGAAAATAAACATTTTTATGGTTTGTTTTTTTAAACTCATTATCAAGATATTCTTTTATCCTTTCCCAAATAGCATAACCTTTTGGAAGATAAATTATAAAACCTTGTAAATCGGAATATGCCATAAGCTCGGCCTTTACGCAAATATCGGAATACCATTTAGAAAAATCATCATCGATTGCTGTAATTTCTTTAACTAGTTTATCTTTATCCATTATTTTCACCTTTTAATATTATTATTTTTTTATTTTTAATATCTATTTTTTTCTCATATCTTAAATCTATAATTAGTTTTTTAAATAATTTATGAGATATTCCAAGCTCTTTTTCAATTATTTCTTTTTTAAAATAGTTAATATCTTTATCTTTATTTTTACAAATAAATCTATAAACATCAACTTTTTTATATTTTTTAAATTCATCTTTATTATCACATAAATCACCTAGTATATCTTGAAATCCAATATAAACTATTTTTGCTTCAACTATTTTCCCAACACGTTCTTTTTTTATATAATTACCTTTATTTATTTTTATATATTCTAGGTTATCGTTTACAACATAGATACTATCGTTTGCATAAAGTGTTATGTAGCCTTTAAAGATATCGCCTATTTTTAAATTTTGGGGTCTTTTAAAGTCCTCTTTCTTAACTAGTGCTTTAAGTTGGGTTGAATAAGATTTTAATCTTACAAAAACCTTATCACCTGCAATTGGCCATAATAATTTATTTTGGGGTAAATTATTTCCTGAAAGAAGTAAATCTTTAGATATATTATTATCTAGAAAAACTCCGAGTGGATAATTATTTGCTACTACATTTAATAAGTTAAATTCACCATCTTGAATTATTGGCATTTTTAAAGTTGCTGCAAGTCTTTTAGAATTATCAAAATATAAAAAGGCATCAACTTCCTCACCATTTTTTAAAAATCTTTTCTCAGATTCGTTTTTGTGAAGAAAATATTCAATGCCATCTTTAACTAGAATATATCCAATATTAGTTTCTCTTGAAACCTTAAATTTATTAACTTTTCCAATTAAATCATTTTTATCCATTATCTAGTTTATTATACCACTAAAAAAATATTATAAATAATTATAAATTTAAAAATTGCTTTGCTCTTTCATTTTTGCAGTTTTTTTCAAAATCAATATTTTTTTCATCTACTTTAATATAACCATTTTCCATAAAAATAATTCTTGTACTTATTTTTTTTATAAACTTCATCTCATGAGAGACAATAATCATTGTCATACCTGATTTTGCAAGCTCATCAATAACAGTTAAAACCTCATCCACCATTTCAGGGTCAAGCGCTGATGTTGGTTCATCAAAAAGCATAATATCTGGATCCATCATTAGAGCTCTTGCAATTGCTACTCTTTGTTTTTGCCCACCTGATAAAATTTCTACTGGTTTATTCATAAATTTTTTCATTCCAACCTTTTCTAAAAGTGGGATTGCCTTTTTAATGGCTTCATCTTTTTTTAATTTTAAAACAATCTCAGGCGCCTTTATCATATTTTCTAAAACACTCATATTGTTAAAAAGATTAAAATTCTGAAATACCATTCCTATTTTTTGTCTTATTTTGTTAATATTAGTTTTACTATCTAATAAGTTTATGCCATTAAAATAAATTTCACCACTGTCTGGTTCGTTTAAAAGATTTATGCATCTTAAAAGAGTAGTTTTACCACTACCCGATTGTCCTATTATTGAGATAATATCTTTTTTATAGCATTTAAATGAAACATCTTTTAAAATTTCATTTCCATCATTGAAGGTTAATTTTATATTTTTTAAATCTAAAATTGGACTATCCATTGTTTTTCACCTTAACCTTATTATTTTTAACTCCTCTTTTTTTCTCAAGATATTTAATCAGATATGTTGTAGCAAGTGTTAAAACTAAATATAAAAATGCAACAATTAACCAAGATGTAATTATTTTATAAGTTGCACTTGCCATAACTTTACCTGCTGCAAATAAATCAGTTAAACCAATTACCATTAAAACAGATGTATCTTTTAAATTAACAATAAACTCATTACCAATACTTGGCCATGAATTCTTTAAAACTTGTGGATAAATTATCTTAAAATCAGTTTGCCTTTTACTAAATCCAAGGGCTCTGGCTGCTTCTTCTTGACCTTTATCAAGTGAATTAAGACCACTTCTTAAAATTTCTGCAATATATGCGGCGGTGTTAAATATAACAATAAAAAGTGATACATTAAAAGGTGTCCATATTCTTTGTGGCATAAAAGTTGCAAAACCATAAAATACGATCATCGCCTGCACCATCATAGGAGTTCCTCTTATAATGGTTGTATATGCTATTGAAAAATACTTTAATATATTTATAAAAAATATTTTTATTTTGGAATCTCTTTTTTTATTTATTTTAATATTTCTTGCAAAAACAAGTAAAAATGCTAAAAACAGACCCCCTATTGTTCCTGCAATAGAAATAGATATTGTATAAAGAAGACCCTCTAAAAGTTTAGGCCCATAATTTTTTAAAATTTCACCAAACTTATTTTTAGAAACATTTCCAACGATGCTTTTATTCATCTCATCTTCTTTTTCATTATCTGAAATACTTGATAAAATATTATCTATTTCATTTTTTAATTTATAATTATCTTTTCTAACTCCTATATTAACAGAAACCTTATTTATATTTAGCATAATATTTTCAAGTGGTATTGTTTTTAAGGTGTTATCATTTTTAATAATATCTTTTGCTATAGGCTCTTCGCAGATAAAAAAATCTGACACTTTGTTTTTAACAGATAATATTAAATCATTGTATGTTGAAAGACTTGTAAGGTGGCTTTTATCAAAATATTTTTTTGATATATCTTCATACATTGTGCCAAGTTGGGCCGCTATTTTATAATCTATAATATCTTTGTAGTTAGTTATTTTGTTTATTCTGTTATCTTTTCTTGCAACTAAAACAACCTTACTTTCATAATATGGTATAGTAAAAGATATTTCTTTTTCTCTTTCAGAAGTTTTGCTCATACCAGCAATTATTAAATCTATCACCTTAGAATTTAATGCAGGAATTAAACCATCCCAAGATATTTTTTTTATTATTAACTTCTTATTTAGCCTTTTAGCAATTTTTCTTGCAATAAAAACATCATAGCCGGATACATAAGATTTTCCATCAAGTAAATAGGCATTATATCCTTTTTTACTTGTTTCATAATTAAAAGGTCTATAATCTGCCTCAAGACCTACTGTAATAGTATCCTCTTTTAGTGCAAGAAAAAAAGGAATAGTAATAATTAAAAGTACGAAGATTAGTATTTTTTTCATAATATCACCTATAAAAATAAAAAAAGCACCTAAGAGTGCCTATATATAAGCTCCTCTACAATTGTAGGAGTATTATAGGTATTTCCTATAATCCCATAATTTAGCTATGCCTAGATAAATTATTCGGCGGTGATTACCTTTTTAACTACTCATAGAATGCCTTCTCCTAGTTATACTCATTTGCACCGCTACCTCTTAATGATTATATTTTATCATAATTTTAGAATGTAGTCAATTAAATAGTAAATTTATTCATAAAATTAAAAACACGCAGGCTAAAATATCTTGCGTGCAGATAAATTTATGAAGTTATAATAAAAGCTCTTGCAAAAGATATGTTCGGTAGTTGTTTCTGATTGTATCGATTAAAATATAACTATCATCTCTTTTTACATACCAATACATAAATCCGTTTAACTTTTCAGCATTAACTTTTTTTAAAATAGCAGCACCTGTATGAATATCGTATAATTTTTCGTTTATTTTTATTTTACCATCGCTGTTTATATTTACATATGTTTTATAATCATTTAAATAAAGATTTTCGTTTTCTTTTTAAAAACCATCTTTTATCATTTCTTTAAGTGATACTTTTAAAGGTTTTTTATCATATGTTGCACGTTCAATATCGGTAATATCTTCAAATGTATTATCTAATCTTATATTTCCATAATCACAGTATTTTTTTTCTTTTTCAATAGTCAAATATTTTCTACCCATTCTTTTAGCAACGCAGGCGGTGGTCATTGTTCCACCAAATGGATCTAGTATTAAATCGCCTATTTTAGATGAGATAGCAATTATTCTATATAATAGATCTTCTGGTTTTTGGGGTGAGTGAAGTTTATTATTATTTTTATCTTTTAATCTTTCACTACCATTTACACCACTAAATTGCCATATTGAGCCTAATTGTTTTCTTATTCCCTTTATAAATTCCTGATTAGATACATTTCCTTATTTAGTTCTTTTGCTGTTTTATAGTTAAAAGTAAATTTTGAATTTTTATCTTTACTGGCCCAAATTAATGTTTCATGAGAATTGTTTAGTCTTGTTCCTTTAAAATTTGGTGTAGGATTTTTTTATGCCAGATGACATCATTTATATTATCCAAAATCCTAAATCTTGGCATAATAGAGCCAATTGAATAAATACACTGCATCGCCCCAATTACCCAAATTGAGCCATCTTTTTTAAGAACCCTTTTACATTCTTTAAGCCAGTTATAAGTGAAATTTTTATATTCATCTAGTGTTTTAAACTTATCCCAGTTTTCATATACACCATTAAAGGTGGTGCCATCTGTTCTTTTTAATGTTCCTTCTGTTCGCATCCAATAAGGAGGATCAGCAAAAATTAGGTCAAAAGAATTATCATCTAATGTTTTTAAATATTCAATTGAATCGGCATTTATTATTTTATTTACTAGCATTTTCTCCTCTTTTTTATTTTGCAAGTCTTAAGTTTTTGTTATTTTTAAAAAATAATTTTCTTATCTCATTATATGGATACTTATTGGAGACTAATTTATTCCAATATTTATTTTCTAAATTTATCAATACATTTAGTAAACTAATATCATTATCAAAATCATACATTTTTAACTTGATTGAATCATCTTTGCGGTATTTGTCTATATAATTATTTAGTTCTTCCCATATGCCTATATTATTTATATAAACAAAAAAATCTTTACCATAAAATAGATGTATGTCAATATTAAATCTTTCCTTAAATTTTCTATACAATTTTTATAATAGTTAAAATTTTTTTTAAATTTATCATCTATAAACCACATAATGGCAATAATTTTTTGTGATGGTTTTTACTTCTACTAGATTTTTTATTTTTCTTTTGAAATTATTTATTTGCCCTACCTTTTTTGTGTTATCGTGATCATCTCTTATTTTTTGTTCCATCATATAAATTGTATCATTACCATCTTTAAATAGCTGGTCATATACGAGTCTTTCTTTTTTATAATAAAAAATTTTACAAAGATTAGTATAACCTATTATCTCTAAATACCTAGTAATGATATCTTCTAAAAAATATCCAAAATTAATTTTCCTGCTTTGAGTTATGTTTTGAATTATCTTATCATCTATTTTAGATATTCTTAAATTAGTAATATATCAATAGGGATTATTAATTATATTTTTAAGTACATTTTCTGGTTCGCTAGCACTTAATTTTTCATTAAGTTCTTTTTTAAATTTTTGGTTCTTGTCCAAAGTCTATGGTCACAGTAGAATTTGTCCTCCTTTGCTCACACTAATTGTGTGGGCTTTTTTTGTGCCTCAAGCTTGAGGCACAAAGCCTGGTTTTTAGGAAAAAGGAGATTAAATGAGTTTTTTAAGGGAGGATATTATGGAGTTAAAAAAGACATAAATTAAATAAATTTAAAGGCGTTTAACTTAAAAATACGCTTTGATTTTTCAAATAAAAATCAATAAATTTTAGGGTAGAAGGAGAGACAAAATGGACTTTGAATTTTTTATTTTAAGTAAAAAATTAAGATGAACTAGCAAGTCTTATATCGTGCAAGACTAGTTAGTTCTTGCACGTAAATACGCACTCGCCTATTAGGAAGTCCTTAGGGTGAGAATTATGAAACAAAGAA
>CAUTNH010000004.1:0-46341 GCA_963540225.1 uncultured Acholeplasmataceae bacterium
TTTTATTTATATTTGCAGTATAATGATACTGTGATAAAATGAGAAAAACAATAATAAAAGCAGAAAATTTAACAAAAATATATAAAGATGGACAAAATGAGATAAAAGCACTAGATGATCTTAATTTTTCTTTTTATGAAGGTGAGTTTGTTGTAATACTTGGTCCATCTGGTGCTGGTAAATCAACACTTTTACATATTCTAGGCGGAATGGAAAAACCTACAAGTGGAAGGTTTTATTTAAATAATAATGAAATTTCAAAATATTCTGATAAAAAGCTTGGATTATTTCGTAGATTTGAAATAGGTTTTGTATTTCAATTTTATAATTTAATCCCTAACTTAAATGCGCTTGAAAATGTTTCACTTGCTGCAAGCATATCTAAAAATCCCCTAAATTCAAAAGATGTTTTAGATGCTGTTGGATTATCTGATAGAATAATGCAATTTCCATCAACTCTATCAGGTGGAGAGCAACAAAGAGTAGCAATTGCAAGAGCAATTGTAAAAAGACCAACTCTTCTTTTATGCGATGAACCAACAGGAGCACTTGATTCAAAAACAGGTGTTGATATTTTAAAACTTCTTAAAAAAATATCAAAAGAAGATAATAAAACTGTTGTTGTTGTAACCCATAATCAAACAATCGCAGAAATTGCCGATCATTTAATAATGGTTAAGGATGGTAAAATAGTTGAAGATAAAACTATAACAAATCCTAAAAGAATAGATGAGCTTGAATGGTAAAAAATAAAAAAAACATTTTAATTAAAAAAAGTATAAGAGATATTCTAAGGCAAATTAGACAATATTTGGCAATGATTTTGATTGCTACTTTTGCTATTTGTCTTTTTTCAGGTCTTGCTGCAAACTACCATGCCTTAAAGTTAAGAAAAGAAAAACTTTATAAAGATGGTAATATTTCAGATTTATTCCTAACAACAATTCCAAGAATAAATAAAAATGGTCAAATTAGCTCAATATCAGAAGATGATATTTCAAATATTAAAAATTTTAAAGATTTTAAAAATGAGTTAGAAATTGAGAAAAGATTGCTTTTACCAATCACTCTTTACCCTGAAAAAATAACAAATAACAAAGACTATAATAAAAGATATGAAATATCTGGGCCATTTCAACTTCAACTAAGAAAAGAAAATCTTTTAATGAATAAAATAACAGGAGTATACGATCAAGATAAAAAACTAATTAAAGGTAAAAAAATAGAAGATGATAAAGAAGGAATATATCTTCCGCTTAGAACACTTCCTGCAAATGTTGGTGTTGGAAGTAATGTTATCGCAAGAATCCCAACCTCTATTTTAATGCAAGCAATTAAGCAAAAATATGATATATATTTTGAGAAAATAAATGGTAAACCTACTGGAAGAATTCTTTACAGAGGTAATTTAGAAGTAAATAAAGATAAAAAGGATAATCCTCTTCTTAATAAAGACATATTTAAATTATTAGGCTTTGATGTTGAAAGTATACCAGAAGATAAAATGAAACTTATAAGACCAATTTTACAAGCTTATAAGTTTAGTTTTGATGATGAGTTTTCAAAAGATTCATTTTCTATATTTTCTAAAATATTTTTAAGATCTTCTCTTGTTGGAAAAACAAATGATGAAAAAAACAAAATAGATCCATTTGGAAGCGAGAAAATTCTTAATTTTATTGAAAAAATAGATGGAGCAGGCTCAAATATAAAAATGCCCTTAAAGGTTTTAGGCTATGTTATGGAACCTGAAATAGTAGATGCAAACAGCACAAATGGTATTTCGATAGCAAACTATGATTATTTTTTAAAAAAATTTAAAGAGGCAGTTTATGATAATTTTAAAGAGGAAATAGCTGTTTTAAAAATGCTTGGCTCAATTTTTTATCCAGATTCAGATAATTTTAAGGGCTATGAAGATGTATTAAAAAATAAAATATATAAAAATATATTTTTTAATCCTGATGAATCTATTGGTAGACTTTCATATCTTAGAAAATTTGTAAGAGATAATATTGAAAAAAGAAAGCTAGACGAGATAAAAGATAAATTTATCACAAAAAAAGATAATCTTTTAGAAGAAATAAAAAAAGATGGATTTTATAATCAATTGACATTTAAATTAAAAGATTATTCTAAGGTCTCGAAATTAAAAAAAGAGATAAATAAATACTTTAATCAAAAACAAAAAGATTATGGTGGAGCTGAAATTCTTTTTAATTTATCAAAAGATGAAATTCATTCTAATTTAATAATTGATAGTGATATAAAACAATCAAGACAGTTAATGTTTGTATTTCCTGTAATATTTTTTATAGTTGCATTCTTAGTTATTATTGCAACATCTCTTCAAATAGTTTTAAGAGAAAGAACGCAAATAGGAACTCTTAAAGCATTGGGATTTTCTAATTTTAGAATATATAAACATTACATAGGAAGAACAGTTCTTATTTGCCTTTTTGGAATAGTTATGGGAGTTTTAACGGGACCCTTTATACTTCCTAAAATACTAGATAATAAATATAGGCTTTTATATAATCTTCCACCTTTAAAATTTGCTTTTCCATTTGTAGAGGTTATTTTACTAATTGTAGTATTTATATTTTTAATATCATTTATTATGTTTTGGGTGTGCCGCCATGAGGTTAATATGCTTCCTGCTAAAAGCATGAGACCTAAAATTGTAAATGTTAATTTTAATATAAAAAACAAGAATACATCAGAAAAACATATTTCTAAAAAGATAGCATTTAGAAATATAAAAATGAATATTTTTAGATCTTTTATGGCAATTTTAGGAGTTATGGGCTGTAGTTCTCTTTTAATAAGTGGAATGGGAATAAATGATACAATTTCATATGGAATTGACAAGGATAAAAAAAAGTATTATAATTGTGATATAGCAATTTCATATAATAGGGGATCAAATCCCATAGAAGATATTAAAAAAGTTGAAGGCGTCAATAAGGATATGATAGAAAATTACTACATAAACTCAGTATCCTTAATAAACCCTAAAACAGGCAAAACAATCGATTCCAATGCTATTGGCTTTTATAATAATTCAAAATTTATCGATACTAAAAAATATCCCCAACCAGATTATGGTAATTGCTTTCTTCCTAAAAAGCTTGCAAAAGATTTAGGAGTAAAAGTAGGTGATACGGTATCATTTATTACAAACGATAATATTAAAAAAACTTTCAAAGTTCAAAAACTAATTTCTACATTTTCTGTTCAAGGACTAATTTTTTCACTAAGTGATCCGATGGTTCAAGATATTAGTAGAGCAGTCTTTGGATGCTTTTTAAATGTTTTACCAGAGTATAAAAAAAGAATTGATGAAGTAGAAAAAAATATAAAAAATGTTGAAAATGTTGCATTTACTGTAACAGAAAAAAGAGTTGAAAATATTATTAATGATGTAACGGGTTCTATTGGAGTTTTAACTTTAACCATTCTAGTTTTTGCAATACTTTTATCTGCTACTGTTTTATATAATCTATCAAGATTAAATCTAAACGAAAGAAAAAGAGAAATAGCAACATTAAAAGTTTTAGGATTTTCTGGTTTTGAAATTGGCGAAAGTATACTAATAGAAACACTTTTTTTAACTATTATCGGCTCTATACTAGGAACTATTTTAGGTTTTCCTATGTTATATTTAATATTAAAAATAAATGAGACCTCAATTGTATCATATATATATCATATTAGTTGGCAGACATATTTAATTGGATTTTTATCATCCATAATTGTAGGATTTTCTATAAATTTTTATATGTCTAAGATTGCAAAAAGAATAAAAATGGTAGAAAGTTTAAAATCTGTTGAATAGGAGGAATTTATGAAATTTAAAAAGATTTTATTTGTAGTATTATTTTCATTTTTTACAATTTTAATTTTTGGTTGTGCTAAAAACTTTAAAATTAGCCTTATAAATGTAAAAGTTGTAAATAGTAATGTTAATACTGAAAAAATTAAGAAAAATACAAAACTAGATTTTGAAATAATTAAAAAAGAAGGTCATATTTTCAAAGACCTTGTGATAAATGGTGAAAATAAAACAGGTATTGTAAAAGATTACAAATTTAGTTATACAGTAGATAAAAATTTAAATATAGAGGCTAAATTTGAAAAAGAAGAAAAGACTCCAGATTCGGTTGATAAATTTTACAAGCTTGAGCTTGAAAATGTTTCGCTTTTAACAAAAAATATTAACCTAGATAAAGTTAAAGAAAATACTAAATTAGATTTTTCAATTAGTGTTCCAGAAAATAAAAAATTAATTGGGCTTTTAATAAATGGAGAAGAGAAAAAAGATATCGTTAAAGACAATAAGTTTTCTCTTCAAATGGATAAAGACTATAAAATTAAGGCTATTTTTAAAGATATTGAAAAAATAAATTATTTTAATGTTGAGCTAAAAGGCGCAAAACTTCTAACTAGCAATATAGATCTTTTAAAGGTTGAAGAAAACACTAAGCTTGATTTTGAACTTGTAATACCTTCTGATAAAGTTTTTGAAAAACTTATTATAGATGGTGTTGATAAAAAAAATATCGTTAAAGATAACAAGTTTAGTGTTATAGTAGATAAAAATAAGAAAGTAGAGGCAATTTATAGGGATTATTACTACTATAGCCTTGATCTTAGTGGTGTAAAACTTTCAGATGCAACATTAAATAAAGATAAGATTAAAGAAAATACTGATGTTGAATTTGTTTTAGATGCTCCTAAAAATAATAAATTATCAAAACTTATAATAGATAATGTAGAACAAGACCTTGGAATAGTTAAGGATAATAAGTTTAATTATAAAATTGAAAAAAACACTAAAATAGAGGCGATTTATGAGTTTGATGTTAGTTTAAATCTTAAATATAATGACAATGATTTAAATAATGAAAATAATACAGAAATTTATAAAGGTGAGGAGTTTACATTTAATTTTATTGGATTAACTCCCAATGATATAAAAGTTAAAACATCACAAAACTTATCATATAAACTAGATTTACCTAATCAAAAAATTACAATTGACCCATTTAATGAAGTTAGGGAAGAAGTAATCGAGGCTGAGTTTTATTATGATGAGGGAAAAGTAATTAAAAAATTTAAACTTAATGTTTTAAAAAATGACCTATTAGATGATAAAGCAAAACTTGAAGCACTACATAATGGATATAAAGTTCTTGTTGGAATGTATGATAAAGTATTTAACTCTGACTTTGAACTAATTAAAACATATGTAGAGGCGCTATCACAGGTTGTTTCATATGCTGATAATTTAAATTCATATCTGCCAATTCTTAAGCCACTTAATATGACTGTTTTGAGTAAATTTATTGATTATTCAAATCCTAATGATGATTATATAAAAAACTATGTTTATATAAAATTTTTCTTAAAAGATAAATTTTATGATATTAATATTTTGACACAAGCCGAAAGATTAGAAATTGTTAGAATATATAATGAGATGAATAGCGCACATAGTAGTATTAAAGATTTTTTATCTAACCTTTCTAAATTTAACGAAAAATATCTTACAAAAGATAGCAGTGGAAATGTAGTAAGTAGTCTTGTTGAAAAGTTAAAAGCATTCCAAGAATATCATAAATATTACGAAGAGTTATTAAAGTTAAAGGAAGAGTTTAATCTTTTAAAAGAAATAGGTGAATTAAAAGATGAATTTGATGCTAAAAACTTCCAAAAAAACAGCGATTACTTATTATATCTTAGTACAGCCGGAAGTGATGATAAACTTGTTAAATTAAGAAAAAGCGTATTTGAAAAAGGCGAAACTAATCCTAAGACAAATATTAAAAATATAAAAATGGAAAATCTTTCTAATGTTATAAAAGATTTATTAGATGTTGCTAAAACATTTAGAGAAAAAGTTGTTCCAAGTGGTGATCTTGATATAAATTATTTAAATAAAAATATTGAGGGTGTATATAATTTTGCTCAGTATTTTGTTCAATATATTGCAATATTACAAAAAAATAATCAAGTTGTAAGTGATAAAAATTATTTTATATTAGGAAAACCAAGAGGCAGAGTTTCAGAATTATTTACTCAAATTTTTCAAACACCAGCAGAACCAACTAAAAAAGATGATGAAAGCGATGAAGATTTTAAAGAAAGATATGAAGCATGGCAAGAAATTGCATATAATAAGGCTGATATTACAATAAATGTAATAAAATCTTATTGTGAAAAATCTAATATTGATAAGACAAAAGAAATAGCAAAACCATTTTATCTTAATATTGATAAACTTATTGAAGAAGTTGACGATGAAGGTGACCAAAAAGTATTTAATCTTTTGAAAAGATTAAATGAAAGAAATAATATTATTGCTGAAATTCAAAGTAAAATTTAACTTACTAAATCATTTAAAAAGATGTTATTTTTGAAAAAATAATAAAGTGGTACTGATATAAAATATAGTGTTAATCCTTCACTTATCATAACTGACAATATGCTTAGTTCAAGATTTAAATCTAAAATTAAATTAAGCATTATTCCAACAGTTAAACCATTTATAAAAATAGGATATAAAAGACAGATAAAATATCTGTCTTTTAATTTTAAAAGCCAAATACCAGATATAATTGTTGCACCTGTTCCGAATATAATATCAAAAAGAGCAAATTCGGAGAAAAAATTAGCAACAAAGCATCCAAAACTAAGACCAATTAAATGTCTTTTATCAAATAAAAGTAAAAAAAGAAGTGCTTCCGATAATCTTATTTGAAAAAAGCCAATTGGTCTTATAATAAGAGTAAGTGCAACATAAATTGATGCTATTACTACTTGTTCGATATATGTTTTTAGGCTGAATTTTATTTTTTTCATAAACTTATTATAATAAAAAAAGCATAAATTTGCAAAAATCATTATTTTATAGTAAAATATATTCGCAAGTTAGGTGATAAAAGTTGTCAAAATTAAGAAATATTTTAACTTTTATCTTAATGATAATTTCTTTAATTGGCTTTCTTATATTTTTTTCTGTATTATCATTAAATTTAATGCTTAATGAAAATAGAAAAATTTATCTTTTTAACCGACAGGGTAATTTATATTATGAAACGGTTGATACTAACTATGAGTTAAAAAATAAAAAACTTGTTCCGAGTGGAAAGGCAAGAGCAAAGGATGAAATTGATAAAATTGATCTAGCATATGATGTATATGTACCAGATTCAACTAAAAACTATGTGCTTGATGTTAAGATAAAAGTAATTGTTGAAAAAGGTCCAGAAAATATATCAAATTATATAAAAATTAAACAACTTATTAGAGATAGCAAGGGTAATAAAGTAGAAAGTAGCAAGTTTTACTCATCATTTAATAAGAATATGACAGATTTTTGGTATAATAAAAGATATAATATAACATATAGAATTTCATTAAGTGAACCTAAAAATATTGAAGAGGCACAAATGCTAGCAAATTCAAAATTTAAATTTGAAGTTTCATTTAGTACAAAAGAAGTATAAAAAAGAAAGGACGAAAAAATGAAAAAAAGATCAAAAATTATTTTATTCGTATTACTAGGATTTTTAATTGCAGGTGTTGCAACATTTGCGGCAGTATCTGCTTATTGGGTTTCTAATATTTCAAACCCAGCAAACAAAAAAGATGATGTGCAAATCGCAGTAGGTGAAGGTAAGGCTGTAACTACTAAAATTGATTTAACAAAAAGTGCGTTAAATGCAAACGAAGTACTTGTTCCACAAAATCAAGCAGCACATTCAAAAACAGACGGTGGAAAAACACCAGTAGAACAAATTCAAATGACAGTATCTATTAAATGGCTAGAAGATGGTTCAAACCAAGTTAAACCATTAGATAATGTAACAGGACAATGTACATTAAAAGTAAAAAATATTAAAGTAGGCAGTCAAACTGATGTTGCTCATTATGTAAAAGTTAAAATCGGAACACAAAACGGTTTAACTGGTGAAACAAAACAAATCACATTAGCAGATCCTGCTAATACAACTTTTACAATAACTGTAACAATAGATGAGCCATCAAAACAAGACTACGAAAAACTTGCTGGAAAACAAATTACATTTGAAATTGAAGCAAGTATTGTTAAAGACTAATTAAAAAAGCGGATTAACCGCTTTTTTAAATTTAAGGGGATATTATAATAAAAAAAATATTATTTACAATTTTATTTATTCTTTTTTCAGTTTTACTTTTTTCATGTGAAAATATTGAAAATTTAACAAAAAAAGATATTACAGTTAGTTATTTACTAGGCGATGGTAAATTTTTAGAAGATAGCCTAAATTCTAAAATTAGTAACAATAAATATGAAATAACTTTGAAAAAAGATGATAGTACTATTTTGCAACCAGGTGAGGATATTGATGGTATTAAAAGGGAGCCTGTAATTTACAAAGATAATAAAACTTATTATCTAGAATACTACTATTTAAAAGATGACGAAGAAAAAAAGGCATATTTTTTTACTGAGCAAAAATTTGATAGTCCAGGAGAAAAATTAAAACTTAAAAATAGTATAACTCTTGTTGCAAAATATAGCGAAAAGCCAGGACCATTAAAATTAGCCTCAATTTTAAAAAAGTTTAGAATGTCTTTACCGCTTCCATCAATTGGACAAATAAACACAATAGTTATGCCTATATGTTTTGATAAATCAACTAATAAAGATAAGTTTAAAAATGATTTAGACAATGCTTTTAATAAAACAATAAATGAAAATGGATTTTATGGAGTTGCTGAATATTTTAGAATAATTTCAAAGGGTCTTTTAGATCTTAAATTCCACATACTAGATCCAGTTGATTCTAAAATTAGTAAAGATGAAGCAACAAAGATTAAAAAAAATAATAAGGAATCTTTGCCAGAACAGCAAATAATTTCAGATGCACTTTTTGATGTAAGTAAAAATAAAAGTGATGAGTTTACTGAACTTTTTAAAAATAATAATTTCGACTATGACCAAGATGGGAATATAGATTCTATAATCTCTGTATATGATATTGATAGCATTAAATTTAATATAAATAAAATAAACGATATAAAAGATAATTTGCTTTGGTTTTCTTATTCATCTAGAATGGTTGTATCAAGAACTTTTCCTATTAAACTTGATGGAAACACGGAATTTATTTATAGATTAAGTGATTATACTTGGACAAGTTATAGCTTTTTAAAAGAGGATTTATATGCAAAAACTAAGATAGGCCAAAAAATTACTCCAAGTCTTCCAGATTTTAAATATAATACAATTTTTTATATCCACGAGGTATCAAAGCTTCTTGGACTAGTTGATTTATTTAGTTTTAACTATCTTTCGTCAAGTAGTTTAAAAGGCGGACTTGGTCAAAGCGATATACTTGATATGGTATATAAAGCAACTACTTTTAGTCCGATTCCACCATATCTTCCAACAAATTATCAAGTAAGTTTTGGTATGGGATTTAATCCATATAATAAACTACTTTTAAACTGGAATAGTTATAGTATGTATTCAGGTAGCATAAATAACTACACACTAAAAAACAGCGATGATAATACGCCAGATAATGTTTTCCTAGTTGCAAAAGATAAAAGTTCAAATAGTTTATTTGGTGAGTTTTTACTAGTTGAATATTATAAACCAAAAGGAATTTATGAAATAGCAAAATTAAACGGAATAGCTTTTACAAAGCCTTGTATAAGAGTATATCATATTGACTCAACTATAAAAGAAGATGGTTATCAAAGAGATTTAGCCAATTTAATACCACTAATTTATAAAAGAACAAATTTTACAGGATTAAATAAATATATGCGACTAGTTGAAAAAGAAAATAAAATTGAGAAATTTCCATTTATTATAGATGATGATAAAAGTTGTTATTTTGAAAATGAGGTATTGTCTAATTTTAAATGGTATGATGGAACAGAACTTGGATTTGATTTAAAATTTAGCAATTTTACAAACGATAGTGCTACTGTTGAAATAATCAAATAAAAAGGCCACAAAGGCCTTTTTATTTTTATATTATTTTACTTTTTTCCAAAATGAAATGTTTATTTAATGAATAAAGTATTGCAACTGTTAAATATGCACCAATAAAAATTGGAGCAGCGTTTACATATATAAAAGAATAAACATAAGGATTTATTCCATTAGGTGCAAATTTACTAAAAAATAGGACTCCTGAAAAACTTGATGAAATATATCTTATTGTTGCAACCATTATAGTAGAAAAATAAATGAAGATACTATATCCTTTTTTTACCTGATTTTTGAAAGCTCCTGCCAGACCAAGTAAGGTAAATGGGATTATATAATCTAGAAAAATTGAGCCAATGTGAATTATATATCCATCAATTAAAATATTAAATATAGAATATATAAATCCTGTAATAGCACCTGGTATTATTCCTTTTCTTAGAGAAATTAAGATAATAGGAAGCATAGTTAAAGATGGTCTTCCACCTCCCATAATGACTGGGAATTTAGGGATAATTAAATCTGCCAAAATAGATAAAAGAACGCTTAGAGCAGCCATTATAGAAACTTCTACAACTGTTCTTAAATCTAAAATATTATTTTTTTTAATTTTATTTTTCCTTTTAAAAGATATTTCAAAAATAATGAAAGTTGTAGCAAGTTCTACAAAAAATATTAAAATTAAAAGCTCTGATAGTGGCTTATTTCTTTTTAATGGTATAGAAAAAAATAACCCAAGATATGATAGTGAAATTATTAAATTAGTGGCAAAAAAAATTATATCATTTATTTTGGTGTTAGTTTCTTTTTTAAACATATTAAAAATTGAGTAAATGTATGATAAAAAACTTATAAAATATAAAAACATATATAAGATAAACAAAGAATCCATAAGAGTATAATTTATCTCTTTAGTTTTGAAACTCCTTATATAGTAGTTATTAAAATTATACTTATATTTTATAAAATATATAAAGCATATAAATGAGAAAAAAATCGCGAGAAATTTAAATAAAAATAAGATCTCATAGATATTTGGCTTATATATTTTTTTATTTTTACATTCTTTCATAATACCTCCTAAAATAAAAAAACCCAAACATAGTTTGGGAAAGTATTCTACTATCCCTTCGCAAGCATTAACTTACAGGTTCAACGGGTTGATTTCTCTCTCAGCCAAAAGGGCACCCCGTAGTAGTAAAACTATTTTAACACAATAAAAAATAATATTTTAAAAAATCACTTTCCACAAAAAATGTGGAAAGTTTTTTTAATAAGCAGTGATAAAATAAAAGTATGAAGAAAATACTACTAATAGATGGAAATTCAATAGTTTTTAAGGCATTTTATGCATCATTTTACAAAAGGGCTCTGACTACAAAATCAGGACTTAATGTAAATGCTCTTTTAGGTTTTTCAAAAATGATATTAAAACTATTAGAGAAAGAGACCTTCACACATTTTTTAGTTTTATTTGATACAGGCAAGAAAACATTCAGAAATGATATTTTAAAATCATATAAAGAAAATAGGAAACCAGCACCACCTGAGCTTGTTGAGCAATTTCCATACATTAGGGAATTTCTTGATTATATAAATGTAAAATATGACCAAAAAGATGGCTATGAAGCAGATGATTTAATCGGATCATATTCTAAATACTTTTCCAATCTGGGCTATGAGGTTGAAATATTTTCAGGAGATCTTGATTTATGCCAACTTATAAAAGATAATGTATCTTTAAAAATACTTAAAACAGGAGTATCTGATATTGTTAAATATACTCCTGAAAAACTATATGAAGAAACATCTCTTAGACCAGATCAGTATGCTGAATATCTTTCATTAGTAGGTGATCCAAGTGATAATATTAAAGGTGTTCCAGGAGTAGGGGATAAAACTGGTATTAGTCTTTTAAATACTTATGGAAGTATTGAAAATATATATAAAAATCTAGAAAATATTAGTCAAAATAAAATAAGAGAAAGTTTAATAGAAAATAAAAATAATCTTGAAATTGATAAAATGCTTGCTAGTATAAATTGTGATGTCAATCTAAAATTTAGTGAAGAGGACTTATTGCTTGATAAACTAGATAAGAATAGACTTTTAGAATTTTTAAGAAAGTATGAACTATTTTCACTTGCTCAAAGTATTTCTAAAACTAATTTTAAAAGTTTAGAGGTTACTTGCGAAAATAATAAATTAGATTATAAGATAATATCAAGCGATGATTTATTTAAAAATTTAGATCTTAGACAAAGTTATATTTACTTAGAAGTTGATAATTACAACTATCATATAGCAAGTTTGATTGGTGTATCAATTATTGATTATAAAAATAATGTATATTTTCTAGAACCTGAATATTTTCTAAATTCTTTAAAAGTAAAAGAATATCTTGAGGATAGTAATCTTAAAAAAATAGTATTTGATTTAAAAAAGAATATTGTTTTTTTAAGTAAATATAATATTAAAATTTTAGGCGTTATAGATGATATTCTTTTAAGTGCTTATTTATTTGATGTTGAACTTGGTGGTCTTGAAGTTTCTAAAATAGCATCATATTTTAAAAATAATACTATAAGCCTTGATGCTGAAATATATAAAAAAAATATCAAAGAATCGCTTTTTGAAAATAATATCTATAAAGATCATATAGTAAAAAAAGTGCTAGGTGTTAAATTTTTATATCCTATCTTAAAAGGGAAAATAATTTTAAATAATCAAGAAAAATTATTATATGAAATTGAGATGCCACTTTCTTATACTCTATCAAAACTTGAGATTGAAGGAATTTATGTTGATTTAGACCTGCTTAATGAATTTTATAAAAAATACTCTAAAAAAATAGAAGAGTTAGAAGGAAAAATATTATCTTATTCAAATAAAAAGATAAACCTGCAATCACCTAAACAAGTTCAAGACTTCCTTTATAATTATTTAAACATATCAAGACCAAGAAAAAATAAATCAGCAACTACATTTTCTACAAGTAGTGATATTTTAGAAGAAAAAATAGATGAACATCCTGTTATTTCATATATTTTAGAATATAGAAAGTATACTAAAATATTATCAAGTTATATTATAGGAATAAAAGATTTAGTACTAAAAGATGGAAAAGTTCATACAATTTATACTCAAACAATTACAAGAACTGGTAGATTATCATCCATTTATCCTAATTTACAAAATATCCCAATAAGAGATTTTGGAAAAGAGATAAGAAAAGTTTTTTCGACAAACTCTAAGAATTTATCATATGTTAGTTTTGATTATTCTCAAATTGAGCTAAGAATTCTAGCGCATCTATCAAATAACAAAGAATTAATTGATGAGTTTGAAATGGGTAGGGATATTCATTATGAAACAGCAAAAAAAATATTTAAAAAAAATAATATAACAGATATTGAAAGACATATCGCTAAGTCAGTTAACTTTGGAATAATTTATGGGATTTCTGATTTTGGTCTAGCATCTGATTTAAAAATTACAAGAAATGAAGCAAAAAAGTATTTAGAAGAGCATAAGAAAAATTATCCTAATTTGTATATTTATTTAAATAATCTAGTTGAAAATGCCAAAAATCTAGGCTATACTAAAACAATTTTTAATAGAATGAGAAATTTAAAAAATATATCTTCAAATAACTTAAATGAATTTGAAGAAGCAAAAAGACTTGCATTAAATACTCCTGTTCAAGGTAGTGCTGCTGATATTATAAAAGTTGCAATGATTAGAATAGATGAATATTTAGAAAAAAATAATTTAAAAACTAAAATGGTAATGCAAATTCATGATGAACTTACATTCTTAACACCAGATGATGAACTCTCAAGAATAAAAGAAGATATTCCTAAAATAATGAGCGATTTTCCTTTTTTAAATGTTAAGCTTGATGTAAAAATGGAATCTGGAAAGGATCTATTATACAATGCCTGAATATCCTGAGGTTTATACCGTTGTAGAAAAATTAAAGGAGCTAGTTATTGGAAAAAACATAAAAAAAATAAATGTATTATACAAAAATGTTTTCTATGATTACAACGGTGAGATAAAAAATCTTACAATTAAAGATGTAAGACAGTTCGGAAAGTATATTTTATTTTTTATTGATAATTATGTTTTATTATCCCACTTAAGAATGGAAGGAAAATATATTATATCTGATAAGGCATTATCTGATAAACATATTTTACTTAATTTTGAGTTTAGTGATGGAAGTTATCTAAACTATCATGATGTTAGAAAATTTGGTAAATTTGAGTTAAGAAGAATAGAAAATTATCTAAAAACACCACCTCTTATGGATTTAGGAAAAACTCCTTATAAAATAACTTATAATGAACTACTTGAAAAATTTTATAAAAGAACAACCAAAATAAAGCAGATACTTCTTGAGCAAGATGTAATTTCTGGAATTGGAAATATATATGCTGATGAGATATTATTTAAATCAGAAATTTCCCCATTTAAACAAGCTAGTAAAATAACTAAATGTCAGGCGGTAAAGATTATAGAAAACGCCAAAGAAATATTTGATAAAGCGATAAAAAACGGTGGAACTACAATTTATACATACTCAGCATTGGGAAATAGTGGGCATTTTCAAAATTATTTAGATGTTCATTTAAGAGAAAATATGCCTTGTAAAAAATGTGGTAATTTAATTAAAAAAGTAAAAATAAATGGAAGGGGGACATATTACTGTGACAGATGTCAAAAATAAAAAACCATATATTATAGGTCTTACTGGTGGAATAGCAAGTGGTAAAAGTAGTGCTTTAAATATTTTTAAAGAATGTGGTATAGATACAATAGATTGTGATTTAATTGTATCTGGTTTGTGGAATGAAGATTTTTTCTGTGAGTTAATAAGAAAAAATTTTAATCTTGATATTTTAGATTCTAAAAAATTAAAAAGCGTTGTTTCAAGCATCGCTTTTGAAAATGCAAGCGAAAGAGAAAAATTAAATAATTTAACCCATCCACTTGTTCTTAGTGAAATTGATAAGATGGTAAATAATTTAAAAGATAAAGAAATAATTGTAATTGATATGCCACTTTTATTTGAGATAGATTATCAAAAAGTTGACACAACTCTTTTAATTTATGTAAACGAAAAAGAGCAATTAAAAAGACTTTGTGAAAGAAGTAATTTAAATGGAGTTCAAGCAAATAAAATTATTTCAACTCAGATACCACTTTCAAGAAAATATTTTTTGGCTGATTATGTTATTGATAATAATGGCTCACTATATCAACTTGCAAAAGAGATAAAAGAATTTATAAAAGAGATAAAAGATGAAATTAAAGGATAAAATTAAAATTATTGCTCGTGGTATGTTTTCTTATGAGCATATAAAAGCATTATCGCTTTTATATAAACCAATAATTGGTGATAGTGCTTTTTCAATTTATCTAAGCTTTTATAGTTTAGTTGATATGCAAAAAGGCGAAAGCATAACATTTGATATAAGTTTTCTAACTAATATCTTAAACACAACAATATTGAAATTTGATGAAAGCCTTTCAAGACTTGAAGCACTTTTACTAGTTCAAAGATATATTAAATCAGAAAAAGGATTAGATGAATATATCATAAGATTAAATACTCCAGTTCTTGCAAGAGGTTTTAAAGAAAATGATCTACTTCTTACACATCTTGCAACAAGTGTAGGTGAGAAAAATGTTGATTTATTATTTGATTCATTTCATTTAAAATACACTAATTTAGATGATTATAAAGATATTTCAAAATCGTTTACTGATATTTTTAAATATATAGTTCCAAAAGATATTTATTTAAAAAATAATTTAAGGGGATTAGGTAGCTCTAGTATACCCAAAATTGATAATAGTTTTGATTTCGATAAATTTTATGATCTTATTCCAGAAAACCTTAAGAAAAGAAATAGCCAATTTTTAGATAAAGTATATCAAGAAAATCTAATAAATATTGCCTTTATTTATTCCTTTGATGAAGAAGAAATGGCTAGGGTATATGAAATTGCAACTAATAATTACCAAAGTCTTGCACCAACTAAAATTGCTCTATCATCGTCTGCTAAAAACTACTTTATATCTAAAAATAATAAGAGCCTAGATTCATTTATTGAAAACAAAGATGATAATAATCTAATTGATCCTATAAATCTTGAAAAAATTTCCCCTGTTATGCTTGTAAGCGTTTTATCAAAAGATAAAAAACTTGCAAGAAATGAACTATCTCTAATTGAGGCATTTAAACTTGAAAATAAAGAGATAAATAATGCAGTAATAAATGCGGTTATTTTTTATGTTTATAAACATAAAGGTTTTATTCCAAATACACTTTATTTAAAAAAAGTATTAAATACAATAGTTGAAAAATATTCAGTAATAACACCAGATGATGCCGCAAACTTTTTAAAAGATATCGAAAATGAGATTAACTCAAAAGAAAAAAATAAAAATGTAAATTATAAAAATAATGAAAATATTAAAGAAGTAAGAAAGAAATTCAGAATGGAATGGCTTGATGAAGTTGATGAATTTTTGAAAAAAGTATCAAAAACAGAGGAGTGATATTATGGAAGTATATGAACAATTAAAAATCAAGTATAAGGACTTATTTGAAAAACTACATGCTGATTTTACATCTGAGAACTTACAAGAGTTAAAAATTTATGATGCTCACTTAAAAGATGAACTAATAACTTCGATTTATACGCCTAAACTATCAAAACAAGAAAATGGAAGTGTTTATGAGGTATTTGTTCCTAAAAAAGAGCATATTATTGAACTTAAAAGAGCACAAAATTTAAAAATAACAGGAACTGATACTGCCTTTCAGGCATATTCAGATAGTAATTTTAAAAATTTTAGAACTGATAGTGATGAAAGGGTCAAAGCATTAAAAGAGGCTGAAAAATTCTGTAAGGATTTTACAAGTATGAAAGATCCGAAAGGAATTTATTTGTTTGGTGGTTATAGATCTGGTAAAACATATCTTGCAAGTTGCATTGCAAATGAACTTGCATTATCATTTAGTGTTAATTTTGTATTTTTACCAGACTTTACAAGATCTATTACATTTTCTCAAAATAATGATATATCACTTGAAGAACGTATTTCGATATTAAAAAAATGTGATATCTTAATTCTTGATGATATTGGTGCAGGAAATAAGAGCGCTTGGATAAGAGATTCTATTCTTCTTCCAATAATTCAAGAAAGATTAAACAATAAAAAACCTATTATATTTACCTCAAATTATGACCTTGATGCTTTATCTGAAGTGCTATCACAAAATAAAAATAGTGAAAAAACATTCCAAGATGATACAGCAAGTAAAAGGCTTGTAATGAGAATATATGAGATGACAAAGCAAGTAAAATTATCTAAAAAATACTAATTTTATTTTATGACTTTTAAAATATTAAATTGTTTTAAAAGTCTTTTTTTATGTGTATGAAATATATATTTTATTAAATATAAAATTAAATTTATAATATTTTCTCTCATGAGTTTTTAATACTTCTGCTCTTATTTTTTTATATTTTTCAACTGTTATAGGGGATGGAAAATTAAACCTATTTAAATATCCACAAGAAATTACTGCATAAATAGGATCTGATGAAAGTACAAAATCAATGGTTGAACTTGTACTTGATCCATGATGTGGAACCATTAAAATATCGCATTTTAATTTCTTTTTATATTTTTCAAAATACAATTTTTCAGCGGGCTTTTCAATATCACCTGTAAATAAAATAGTCTTATTGGATATTTTAATTTTAACTACTACTGAATTATTATTTTTAATGAAATCTTTATTTTTAACTTTCATAAAAGTATGCTCTAAATTATTTTTTATAAGTTTATAATCATCATTTAGTCTGATTGTTTTTTTAGCATTTAATTTCGGATAATTATCAGTATTATTTAAAATAAGAGTATCTATTTTTATAATGTTATTATAATCTTTTATATGTCCTATATGGTCTTTATCATTATGTGTTAGGATAAGAGTATCTATTTTAAATACACCTAATTCATCGAGTCTTTTTTTAGCATCTCCAAAAAAATCAACTACTGTTGTGCTTGTTCCAAAACCTGTCCTTACAAGTGAAAAATTGCCTTGACCAACATTAAAAAAATAAGCGCTAGGAATTGGGTTTAGATAGTATTTAAATTGGTTTATTAAAAATATTGTAGCAAGCATAATAATATTTTTTATAAGGTTCAGTCTATATTTATAAAAAATAATAAAAAGAAGTGTGAGATAGTAAAAAAATATAAAGAATATATTAAATTTTGGTATTGGGAATGTGAAATTTTTAGTATATATAAAATCAAATATACTATCTTGCAAAAATATAATATTTTTAGTAATAGATTCAAGCGGATAAATTAAAAAAGTAAGATATAGTAAAGGAATAAAAAAATATTTAAAATAAATTATAAAAATAGGTGTTATAAATATTAAAAAGATTGAAAAAGAATTTACATACTGACTTATTAAAGGTATAGTTATAATTTGAAAAATATAATAGATTAGTATATTTTTAACTAGCGGATTATATTTATTAAGCCTAGGCGATATAAAATAAAATATGATAGTAAAAAGATAAACTATCTTATAACTTAGAGAAAAAATATATTGTGGAAACATAATACTAATAATTATAAAAGATAAAAATATCTTATCAATTTTTTCTATATATATACATAAATAATCAAATATAATATCAATAATTATAAATATAAGAAATTTTATAAGAATAAATGATCTTCCAAATAAAAGTAAGAATACAATAAAAAATAATAGAATTATTAGTCTTTGAAAAGACCTTTTTATATTTGTAAAAAACAGTATTTTAGAAATAAATTTTTCTATGATTATTAAATGAAATGACGAAAAAGATAAAATATGAAATATATTTATTGCCTTTAAATTATTTTCTAGTTTGCTTCCACCATAGTTTTTAAAAATTATATTTAAATAATTTCTTACAGGTTCATCAAATAAATTAAGATATTTAAAAATATAACTACTCTTATTATCTTTTATAATTTTTATACTAGTTGGTTTAATTTCACTGATTATATTATGTGAAAAGATAAAATCATATTGACCGATACTATTTAATGGATTATACTTTAAATTAGGAATTATTTTAGCATCAAGTTTTATTATCTGACCATATCTAAATTTACTGCTAGTATAAAAAAAATATTTAAAAATTCCTTTTTTTACTACAACATAACTTGTCAATTGATATTCTTTTATATAAACAATCTTATAAATTCCACTTTTAAATGGAATAAATTTTAAAGTAATAAATATAGCAAAAGAAATTATAAAAATTAAAAGAATAATAAATAAAATTTTCCATTTTATCTTATGTCTAAATTTATATAAAAAATATATAAAAATAGGCAAAAATAAAATGGAATATACTAAAAGAATTAAGCTAAGTAAAATTAGACCATAAAATCTTATTTTCCTAGATAGTAAAAGAATCTTTGATCTTATTGAAGAAAGCATCACCAATTCCTTTTATATTTTTTAGCTCATCTATTGATTTAAATTCTTTTTTTTCTTTTCTATATATTAAAATTTCAATAATCTTATTCTCGCTTAAAAGTCCGCTTGCTTTTAAATTTTCATATGAGGCGTTATTTAAATTTATTTTTTCTCTCTTGTAATTTATTTTTTTAAATGGAATATTTATTTCTTTATCATTTTCCTTTAATTCACGATTTAGGATAATTTTGTCTAAATCAGCATCTTTTGATAGTCCCATTGCATAACCTATTATAGTATCTAGTCGGTCGCCTTTTTTAAAATTATAATATCCTGGGAAATTAACTGCACCTGTAAGTTTTACTTCATAGCTTTTAATCTCATTTAACTTTTTATATTTTTTTAAGTTATTCTTAGGCAAAAATATAAAAAGTAAAATAGTGCTTATAAGCCAGATTATAGATATTGATATTGTAATAATTAATTTTTTCTTTTTCATTTTATCTCTCCTTTGCCAATATAGTAGACAAAATAAAAAAAATTTACTTTTTACAAGTTAAAAAACTTAAATTTAGTATAATAGTATATATGAAAAAAAATATTAAAAAACAAATTAAAAGCGGTATATATCTTTTTTTTGATTGGTTTTATAAACTAGTAATTTTAAATTTTACCTTTCTTTTTTTTGCAGCAATTGGAGGCTTTATAACAAGTCTTGGACCTAGTATGCAGGCATCTCATTATATGATATATAAATGGCTTGATGGAGATGAACCACCATTTTTCAAAACATTTTGGAAGGAATTTTATAATAACTATTTTAAATCATTTTTTATATGTCTTCCTTTTTTATTAGTATTTTCAATTTTATCAATTTCTTTTTATATCCTAAATAACAATTTAAAAACATCTAAAATTGCAGGCATATCTTTTGTTGCATGTGTTATTATTTTAATATTTTTTCTAGTTGGTTTTATGTTTGTTTTCTTTTTTAAAAATAGATATAATCTAAAATCAATGGAAAGTATAAAATATTCTCTAACACTTCCTTTTGGAAGATTTTTATATCTTTTTATAATTTTACTACTAGAGCTTGCACTATTTATTCTAAGTGTTGTAATGCTCAAATTTTTCTTAATTTTTCTTAATTTTGGATTATACTTTTTTATAATTGAGTTTTTTGGACAACTAGCATTTAAAAAATTTAGTCCTAGCTCTTTTAATAAAGAAAAAGTTTTAGAAAATGATATTGAAATAATTAAACTAAAAGATGAACTTGAAAAAATCATTAAAGAAAAAGAAAAAAGAAAAGCCTTAAAAAAAGAATTTAAAAAAATGAAGAAAGAAAAAAATAAAAAAGATGATACCATACACTAATGCTCTTTTATATGTGGCAATTAGTATTTTACTTATATTTGCTACAATCTTTAAATTAAGAAGACTTATTGTCATATATAAAGCAAGCAATTTTAAAATTAAACAATTTATAAAAAATAAATCTTGGGAGTTTTTTTTACTAGATTTTATAATTTTACTTTCAATTTATATAACTTTTATTATATTTATGCAAAAAGAAAATATAATAACTCTTTTAATTTTAATTATACTTTCAATTTTTTATGTTTCTCTTCTTTTAAGAAATATAAAAGAAAAAATAAACTATAAAGATTCAAAAAAAATTACTAAATTTATTTTTTTATTTCATACTACATTTTATATGGTTAGCCTTTCGGTATTTATTTATTTTTTCGGCATAAGGTATATATTTTATGTAAGTTTTTATAATGCATTTTTTATAGGTTATTTATTTATTTTAAGAATTCCATTAGATAATTTATACCTTAAAATATCAGAGGCTATATATCTTAAAAAAATTAAGAAATTAAAAATTACTAATAATATCTATATTGCCTGTGGCAATCTTTCAAATAGTTTTAAAAACTTAGTTGTAGCCTCAATTTTAAAAAAATATAATCTTAAGACTAATCTAAATTCTATTTTAACAAAAGCAGAACTTTTGGAAAATATTTATCTTTTTAAAAATTATAAAAATAGTATAATTAATATAAATAATTTTTCATTTTTAAAAGATATTATAGAGATTAAAAATATAAATTTTATTCTATTTTATCCAACAAGTAGAGATATTTCAAGTCTTTTTTTAAATAAGTATGGTATAAAAAGTGATAGTATAACTTATCTATTAAACGAAAGAAAATACTCACTAGATAAAAATGGAGATTTTAAAATAGCAAAAAAGAATAATAATACATATGATTTATTATTTAATAATAAGATTATTAAAAACTTTAAAACATCCTTATTTTCAACATTAAACCTAAATTTAGTTGCGTCAGTTCATGCATTTTATTATCTTATGAAATTTAACTATAAAGAATTTGAAAACAATAATATTATAGACTATTTTAAGATAAGCAATGAAGAAGGTATCAAGATAATTGATTTTTCATCATATATACCGCTTAGTGTAATTGAATATGAGCTGAAAAAAATAACTAATTTAAAAATTGTCGGTTTAATTGATTTATATAATTTTTTAGAAATTTCCCAAAATTATATAAAAAGTCTTTCAAAACTCGCCTCTTTATCATTTGATGGTGTGGTTTTTATAAAAAAAAGATATAATAATGTATTCTTAAATAATTTAATAGATAATAAAAGATTAAAAAATGTTCATTTTGCAAGATATCCAGAAGATTGTATAAATAAGGCGTTTTCATTTTATGAAAAAAAGCCATATGTATTAGTTAGAATAAATTTTATAAAGGAGAAATTATGAAAAAAACAATTCATATAATATCACACTCACATCTTGACAGAGAATGGTATATGCCATTTGAAAAACATCGTTATAATGTTGTAAGACTTATTGATGATATTATGTATCAAAAAGAAAATGATGAAAACTTTAAATCATTTCACCTTGATGGACAAATGATTCCTGTTTTTGATTATCTTGAAATAAAGCCATGGGAAAAAGAAAGATTTTTTAAACATATTAAAGATGGCACAATAAATGTAGGACCTTGGTATATTTTACAAGATTGCTTTCTTACAAGTGCTGAGGCTAATGTAAGAAATATGCAAGTTGGATTATATCTTGCTAAAAAAATAGGAGCAGATCCTGTTAAAATTGGATATTTCCCTGATACATTTGGAAATATTTCACAAGCGCCTCAAATTTTAAAAAAGTTTAATATAAATACAGCAGCATTTGGACGTGGTCTTAATGAAGTTGGTTTTGATAATAAAATAATTGAGCAAAAAGGTATAAATCAATCAGAACTTATTTGGGAATCTCCTGACGGAAGTAGGGTTAATGCAATATTTTTTGCAAACTGGTATTGTAATGCTTGTGATATACCATTTGATAGCGATGATAATATAATTGAATTTTTTAAAGTTGCGATTAGTAGAATGGAAAAGTTTTCAAGAATTGATGATCTACTAGCCTTAAATGGTTGTGATCACTTACCTTTAAGAAAAGATATTGGAAGAATTGTAAAACTTTTAAATGAAAGACTACCTGAGTATAATTTTATTCACTCAAATTTTAAGGACTATATAAAAAAAGTTGAAGAGTCAAAAGATAAATTTAGTGACAAAATCTTTAAAGGTGAAATAAATGCTCAATATACAACTGGATATAATCTTTTAATAAATACAGCCTCTACAAGAGTAGATATTAAAAGGATGAACTATGATACCCAAAACCGTCTTGAAAAAGAAGCAGAACCGATTGCTACTATAAATTATATTTTTACCAAAAAATATGATGAATACGAGCTTTTATACTCATGGAAGAAACTTCTTGAAAATCATCCTCATGACTCAATTTGTTCATGCAGTGTTGATGATGTTAATAGTGAGGTTATTTCAAGATTTAAAAAAGCCTATCAGGTTGCAACAACTGTAAGAGATGAGGCCTTTTGTAATTTTTCATATCTTGTTAAAAATGATACTGAAAATGATGCTATACTATTTTTTAATAAGTTCCCTAATAAGCTATCATCAAATGCTCACGCTACAATGGCGTTTGATCCTAAACTTAGGATTAAAGAAATAGAAATAATTGATAAATTTGGAAATATCGTCCCATCAAGATATGAAAAAAGACCATTTTATTATACTTATTCAATTCCTAAAGAAGGTTTTAGAAGATCACAGTTCCAAGATTTATTTGATATAGAATTTTTAGTAAATGATGTCCCACCACTTGGTTATATGATGTATTATGTAAAAGCAGTTAAAGAAAAAAAAGAAATTCCTTTTAAAAAGACATCTCTTAATATGGAAAATGATTATGTTATGCTTACATTTAACCCTGATGGTAGTTTTAATCTACTTAATAAAAAAAGTGGAAATAAATTAAATGATTTAAATTATTTTGAATATACATGTGACATTGGTGAAGAGTATAACTATAAGCAATCCCTTGATAAAATTAAAATTTTATCAAAAGGACAAAAAGCAAAAATTACAAAAGTTATATCAGATAGTGTTAAAGAGGTTGTCAATGTTAATTTAGTTATGAAGCTTCCAAAAGAGCGAAATGAAAATAATGCATGTGATAAATTAGAAAAATTAGAGCTTGACTATGATGTAATTTTATTTAAAAATAATAAGTTTCCAATTATTAAACTTAGAATAAATAATACTATTAAAGATTATAGACTAAGAGCAATATTTGATACAAAAATTGATACTAAAAATGTATATTCAGAAGGTCAATTTGACCTTGTTAAAAGAGATATTTATCCATGGGCTGGCTGGATAAATCCTGTCAGAACCGATAGATTTGATAATTTTGTAATGTTAAAAGATGATAAAAATGGATTTTTAATCTCATCTAAAGGTCTTCATGAATACGAAGTTATAAGAGATAATCCTAATGTGCCAATTGCTCTTACTTTAATTAGAGCAGTTGGCGAGATGGGAGATTTTGGCTTTTTCCCAACTCCTGATGCTCAACTTCAAAAGTCTATTAGTGTTGAGTATATGGTTGAATATTTTGATATTTCAGAAGAAGATGACTATATAAAAGAAGCATATAAATTTAAATCAAGAAAAATATTTGGTTGGCAGGTTGAAAAACATAATAAGGGATATCTTCCAAGTGAAGACTTCTTTATGGATTTAGATAATAAAAAAATCCAAATGTCAGCATTTAAAAAGGCATTCTTTAAAAAAGGAGTTATTGCGAGATTTTATTCAATATCATTTAATGATGAAGTTGCCAAAATTAAAATAAATCAAAATATCTTCAAAAAGGTCTATCTTGTAAATTTAAATGAAGATATTATAAATACTATTCCTATTAAAGATGGTATGGTTGAAATAAGTTTTAAACCTAAGGAAATAATTACGCTATTATTTGATTTAAAGGAGATTAAAAATGGAGAAGTTTAAAGATTTAAAATACGAAAGGCCTAATCTTTTAGAGTATGAAAATGAGGTTAAGAAATTATTTAATAACTTTGATGAAAAAACATTAGATGAGCAAATTGAGATTGTCTTAAAATATTTTGAAATATCTGACAAACTCTCATCTATAATTGAACTTGCTCAAATTAGAGCAACCATTAACAGGCTTGATAAATTTTATAAAGAAGAAGAAGACTTCTTAAATGAAAATTTACCAAAGCTTGGTGTTGTTGATGAAATGGTTAATAATTATTTAATTAAGTCAAGTCATCGTGATGGTCTTGAAAAACATTTTGGCAACCTTCTTTTTCAAAAAATAGAAAAACAAATTAAAACATTTTCTGAGAAAATAATACCATATTTGCAAGATGAAAATAAGCTTGTAACAGAATATGAGCAAATTCTTTCAAGTGCTCAAATAAATTATAATAATGAAGTATTAAATCTTACTCAATTTGGAAAATACCTTACCTCAACCAAAAGAGATGTAAGAAAAAGCGCAAATGAGGCTATTTGGGAGTTTTTTAACCAAAATAAAGAAAAAATAAATAATATCTACGATGGAATGGTTAAAACAAGAAATAATATAGCAACAACCCTTGGATATAATAACTACTGTGAGATGTCATATGATATTTTGCAAAGAATTGGATATAACATGGAAGATATTAAAAACTATCGCCTTCAAATTAAAGATAGTATTAAAAAACTTGCCAAATATTTTAAAAACCTACAAGAAAAAGAACTAGGAATAGCAAATCTAAAATACTATGATAGTTCACTAAATTTTAGAAATGGAAATCCTAAGCCAAAAGGTAGTTCAAAAGAATTATTAGAAATTGCTAAAAATATGTATGATGAAATTTCAAAAGAAACATCTGAGTTTTTTAATATGATGATAGAAAGAGAACTTTTAGACCTTGATGCTAAAAAAGGAAAACAGGGTGGAGGATATTGTACTTACTTACCATACTTTAAAGCACCTTTTATATTTTCTAATTTTAATGGAACAAGTGCTGATGTCGATGTTTTAACCCATGAGACAGGTCATGCTTTTCAAGTTTATCAAAGTAAAGATAATATCTCTCCATATCGTTGGCCTAGTATGGAAGGTGCGGAAGTATTTTCTATGAGTATGGAATTTTTTGCTTGGCCTTGGATGAAAAACTTTTTTAAAGAAGATTATAAAAAATATTTATTTATGCATTTAAAAGATGCTATTATGTTTTTACCATATGGTGCTTTAATTGATAATTTTCAAGAAGAAGTTTATAAAAATCCTTCTTTATCACAGGATGAAAGAAATAAGCTTTTTAGAAAATTAGAAAAAGAATACCTTCCTTATAAAAATTATGATAATAATAAATTTTTAGAAGATGGAATGTTTTATTTTAGACAAGGACATGTCTTTTCATCACCATTTTATTATATTGATTATACACTTGCACAAGTTATTGCTTTTCAGTTTTTAAATTTAGATATCAAAGACCATAATATGGCGTGGCAAAAATATTTTTCTATGTGTAAAATAGGTGGCTCGAAATCATTTGTTGAACTAGTTAAAGATGCTAATTTAATAAATCCGTTTGATAAAGGCGCAATTAAGAAAATACTTAAACCACTTATTAAAATAGTTAAAAAACTTGCAAAAGAATTATTTAACTAAAAAATGAAAAAATATGTTATAATTTTTGTATGAAGATAATTAATAATTTTAAAAAACTTAATATTACTAGACCAGTAATTGTTTTTTTATACGATTATTATTTATGAAAACTAACAACTATAAAATTTATGTTTATAGTTGTTTTTATTTTTGTTTTAATAAAAAAGGAGGAATAAAATGAAAAAAACAAAAATATTATTTTTATCATTTCTACTTGCGATATTATCAATTTTTCTAATTGCTTGTGGAAATAAGGCTAAAAAGGAACTAGATAGGATAAATCTTCCAAAAGAAATAACAGAAGATATAAATCTTCCTAAAACATCTGGTAATTATCAAATTACATGGAGAATAAAAGAAAACGAATATTCAAAAATTGAAAATTCTATCTTAAAAATAACTAAGGCTCCATCCGCAAATTATGAAATTGTTCTAACTGCAAAAATTGAAAAATTTACCAAGGATTTTAAAATCACTATTAAAAAAACGATAACTCCGACAAATGATGAGGAGATAGTTAATGGTGTGTTATCTAGACTAGTTTTAAAAAATGAGTTTAAATATGATGAGAAAATAAATCTAGCAGACAAAATAGATGATGTTCAAATTACATATTCTGAGGTAAACACATCACTTTTAAAATTTGAAGATAATAAAGCATATTTAATTGATAATAATATTACAGAAGATAAAGAAATTACACTTAAAGCAACTTTAAAGAAAGGTTCAGTTGAAAAAACCAAAGATCTAAAAGTAAAATTTCTTAAAAAAGGATCTAATCCTACTCCATCCCAAGATGAGATGGCAGTTGATAATGCTATTTCTCAATTAAATTTAAAAAAAGAATATCGTTTTGATGAAGAAATTGCACTAACTAAAAAAATAGGTGATGTTGATGTTAGATTTTCTGAGGTTGGAACAGATCTACTTAATATAACAGATGAAATAGCTAAACTAAAAGATAATAACATTACAGAAGATAAAGAAGTTATACTTAAAGCAACATTAAAAAAAGGTTCTGTTGAAAAGACAAAAGAGTTTAAGATAAAATTTCTAAAAAAACAAAATGTTGGTCCTACACCTGCAGGCTTTTTAACAGTTAAAGAAGCAATTAGTAAAACAGATGGCACAGAAATTAATATTTATGGTGTAGTTGTTGCAAAAGTTGCAGAGTTTGGAATTTATTTAATGGATAAAGATAAAGGCTCTATTACATATATTGCCCAAGATTATAAAGCAAATCCTAAAAATCCTTTTCAAGGATATCAAGTAGGTGATGTTTTAAAAATTAGTGAAGTTACAAAAAAATCAACTGATGGTATTGTATCATTTAACAATATTAAAGCATTAGATAAAATTCAAAAAGAAGAACATATTGATTTCGAAGAACCTGTTGATGAACTTTTAAATCCTGATACTCAATTTAAATTAGAAAACCAATACAAAAAATTTAATGCTAATAATGTTAAAATTAAAGAATTAAAAAAAGTAAACGATAAAAAACTTGGAGAAATAGTAAGAGAAATTATTGTAGAAGATTCTAATGGAAAAGAGTATAGATTATATATTGCAAATAAACAAATTTGCAAAACTCCTACAATCTTAGATCTTAAAGTAGGCGATAAAATAAATGTAAAAGGCGCAAGATTATCTAATCATAAGGGAGCATTCCAATTACTTATTTCAATCGAGGGAAATATTTTTAAAATTGTAACCATTGACCCTAATGAGGCTATTGACTATGAGATTGGACAAGTTTTTCTTCCAAGCGATGTAAATGATAAAGAAACTATTGAACTTCAAAAAATGGGTCTTAAATATAATAAAGTTGAAATTTCATGGGAGTCAAATAATAGTGCAATAGATGTATCTACTGGTATGGTTTCTGCAAGTTATGAAAATGATATCATATGTCAACTTGAAGCAACATTTAAGTTTAATGGTGTTGAAAAGAAGAAAAAATATCAAATAACTGTTAAAAAAAGAGAAAAATATGCAGACGAACTTTTAAAGCTTATTGAACTTGAATTTGCGCCAGGTGAGGATAAGGATAATGTAAGGACTATAATTAGACTTAAAAATCTAGTTGAAGGTGTTGCCGTTAATTATACAATTGATAATCCTAAAGCAGGAGAGATAAATAAAAACAATGATCAATTCACAGCAAACCAAGTTTTAGAAAACGATCTAAAATGCAAGATAACTGCAACATTAACAAAAGGATCAGAGACAAAAACAAAAATATTTGAGATAACAGTTAAAAAATCTGAAAAATCAGATAGTGAAATAGTTGATTTTACAAAATCTACCCTAGAGCTTCCAGGAACATTAAAGGCGAACAAAAACTTAGATCTTGTTAAATCTTTAAATGGTACACAAATTACGTGGGAGGAATCATCAACTCCTAATAAACTAGATCTTGCAACAGGATATTTACTTGATAAAAATATATCAGATGATGTTACTGTAACATTAAAAGCAACTATTAAAAAAGGTAGTGCAGAAGATTTTAAAACATTTAATGTAGTATTTACTAAGGTTAAAAAATTTACTCTTACATTTGATTTAAATGGCGGAACATCTACAAACCCTATAACTAATCAAGAAATAGAAGAAGGTCAAAAATTTACAAAACCTACTGAAGAGCCAAAAGGTGATGGACAAAATAGTGAGCAATTTAAATATTGGTCTTTAGATAAAGTAAATCCATCTCCATATGATTTTAATACTATCCCAACTGATAATATGACTTTATATGCTATTTATGAAAATTATGTATCAATAAATAAGGCAGTTGAAAAGCCAGAAGGTGAACCTGCACTTATTAGAGGTGTTGTAGTTGGTGTATCTAAGGCATATAAATCATATATTGTTGCAGATAAAACTGGATTTATCCAAGTTAAACTTGCAGAAGAGGCTCAAGAGCTTCCAAAACTTCACCAAGAAGTTTCAGTTTATGGTTTAAGAAAAAATTATACAGGATATAAAAATGATTTTATAATTTATCAACTTCAACAAACTGGTTTTGAAGGTTTTTATCAAAAACTAGGAGAAGAGAATAAAGAAATACCTGAAGGAACTCCTATTGATCTTTCAAATAATTTTGAGTTTGAAAACAATATTTATAAATTAGTTAAATTCAATTATCTTCATAAAAAAATGCTTCCTAAATCTAATGAATACCAAATAAAAGATGAAAAAGGTAACGAGTTTATTATGTCTTTAAAATTCCAAAATGGTGAATTTTTCGATAATGCTGATTTTGAAGAAGTTCAAAAAATGTTTGCAGATGATGATAAATTAGGTTTATATGAGATTTACGGTTTTGTATCAGAGTATAAAAAAGAAAAAAGAATTTACATATTTAATAAAAATAAAATAACTTTAAAAACTCCTCTTACAGACGACCAAGTTCTAGATTCAGTTTTTGATCAGTTAAATATTCCGCAAGAGGTAAAAAATGATGCAGAGGTAAATATTGGTCAATCTAGTGGAAGTATTACATATACTATCACAGAAGAATCTGATCCAAAAGTTTTAACAATTGAAAATGGTAAAATTAAACTTACAGACAGTGATATAGCAGAGGATAAAACAGTTAGTATAAAACTAACACTAAAAAAAGGAACAGCTGAAAAATCAAAAACATATACTATTAAATTCCTAAAAAAAGGAACTAATCCAGTAGGTCAAACAACTAAAATAGATTTTTCAAAAAATTCTGTAAATGGTAGTAGTCTTGTTGATGCTAAGTTAAAAGAATTAATTGAAAGATGTCTTGAAGGTGAACCTATTGTTAACGCAACTAATGCTAAAAATGTTTATCAAGGAAATGGTAATGGTGGACAATTTAACATGCAACCAGGATATTTAAAAATAGGAACAAGTAAAAAAACAGGAAGCTTTATGTTAACTCTTTCAAAAAAGGCAAAGAAAGTAAAAGTTGTAGCAACTGGATTTGCCACAAAAGATAAACCAACACTTGATATTAATGGAAAATCCCAAAAGTTTAATGGTAAAGACGGACTTAAAGAAATGGAATTTGATTTAGGAGATGGTTCTACTGAACTTACATTTACTCAAACAATGGGAAGAATAGTAATTAAATCAATTGAGATAATTTACTAACAAGTATAAAATGCACTCTTTGGGTGCATTTTATTTATTTTAAATAATAAAGCTATCAAAAATGTGTAAAAAATGTAAACGGTTTCATTTTTTACACATTTTGTGCTTTTTTAGTATAATATATTATTATAGTGGGTGAAAAAATGAAAAAAATATTTTATCTGATAATTGCAACATTTTCTTTATTTATTTTATTTGGTTGTAAAAAGTATATAAATGTAAAAATATTCCAAGATAATGGTGAGCATATAAAATCTTATAGTTTAAAAAAAGGTAGTAAAATAACTGATTTTGACTATAATAAATATATTTTAAAAGATTATAAATTTGATGGTATTTATAATAGTATTTATAAGTTTGATTTTAATTCGCCTATTTTATATGATATGGATTTAATATATTGCTATATGCAAGATGAATCAATAGAATTTAGTCTAGGAAATAGAACTTGTATTATTAAAAAAATTGATAATAGTAAATCTAAGGAAAAACTTACAATATTTAACTATCATAAAGGAAGAAAAGTTATAGGAATTATGAAAGATGCATTTTATGAAAATGATACACTTTCTGAGATAATTTTTCCTAATAATTTAGAATTTGTTCAAAGTGATGCTTTTTATGATTTAAAAAACCTTAAAAGAATTGAGATTTTTGAAAAATGTATGCTTTATAGTAATGCATTTAAAAAATGTCCTAATTTAAATATAAACGTTCACGCTAAAAAAATTCCTGAAAAATGGGAAAAGAATTTTAATTCAGACGATCCAAATAACAATAATATAACGCTAATAAAATAACGAGGTAAAAATGGAAAACCAATCAAATTTTATAAAAACTATAATTGAAAATGATTTAAAAGAAAATAAAAAACTAAAAATCATTACAAGATTTCCACCGGAGCCTAATGGATATTTACACATAGGGCATGCTAGGGCTATTGTAATAAATTTTGAACTTGCAAAATATTTCAAAGGCTATACTAATTTAAGATTTGATGATACAAATCCAGAAAAAGAAAGTCCTGAGTTTGTAAAGGCTATTAAAGAAGATATCACCTGGCTTGGATATAAACCAAAAGGTGTTTATTTTGCTTCTAATTATTTTCCTAAAATGAAAAATCTTGCGATTAAACTTATTAAAAAAGGACTGGCTTATGTTGATGATCAAAGCGCTGATGAAATACAAAAAACAAGAGGTGATTTAAAAACACCTGGAATAGATTCTCCTTTTAGAAATAGAGATTTGTTAGAAAATTTAAAGCTTTTTAATAATATGTTAAAAGGTAAATATAAAGAAGGCGAAAAAGTCTTAAGAGCAAAAATTGATATGAAATCAGATAATATGAATAATCGTGACCCAATAATTTATAGAATTTCTAACTTATATCACCACAATACAAAAGATAAATGGAAAATATATCCAATGTATGATTTTGCACACCCACTTGAAGATGCAATTGAAAAAATAACTCACTCTCTTTGCTCACTTGAATTTGAAGACCATAGACCAGTTTATGATTGGTTTGTTAAAAATTGCAATATGAAGCATAAACCAAGACAGATAGAATTTGGAAGACTTAATATAGAAAAAATGGTTCTTTCAAAAAGATATCTTAGAGAACTTGTTGAAAATAAACTTGTATCCGGCTGGGATGATCCAAGAATGCCTACTTTAAAGGGAATGAGAAAAAGAGGATACACTCCAAATGGAATTAGAAACTTTATTCTTGATACTGGACTTTCCAAGACAAACGGTGAGGCAAAACTTGATATGCTTGAGCATTTTGTAAGAGAGGATTTAAAAAATATCTCAGAGCCTATTAGTGCTGTTCTAGACCCACTACTTGTTGAAATTACTAACTATGACTTTTCAAAAGAAGTAATTGATGTTGATTACAAATTTAGAAATGGAAGCAGAAAGGTATATTTTTCTAAATATATCTATATTGATAAATCGGACTTCTCAATTGATAAACCTAGTAAAGATTACAAAAGATTATACCTTGGTGGAGAAGTAAGACTCATGAATGCATATTTTATAAAATGCAACGATATAGTTTATGATGAAAATAAAAATATTGTAAAACTTCTTTGCACATATGATAAAGAAACCAAAAGTGGTAGTGGATTTAATTTAAGAAAGCCTAATGGAACAATAAACTACGTAAATAAAGATAATTCCTATAAAATACGTGCTAATATCTACGAGCCACTACTTGATGAAAACGAGCAAGAAAAAGATCCTATAAAAAGATTTAACAAAAATTCTCATAAAATAAAAAATGGCTTTATTGAAAAATCTATCAAAGATTTTAAAATAGGAGATCATATACAATTTATAAGACAGGGGTATTTTATCCTAGATGATTTTGTATGTGATGAGTATATATTTAATGAAACTGTTAAACTAAAATCTAATTATAAAAAATAGTGGATAATTATATTTTTTTAGAAAAACTAAACGATGAACAAAAAGATGCTATTTTATTTAATAATGGCCCGCTTTTTGTTGTTGCAGGTGCAGGAACTGGTAAAACAAGAACTTTAACAAATAAGGTTGCCTATCTTTATAAAATGGGAATAAGTCCTTATAATATGCTTGTTCTAACTTTTACAAACAAGGCAGCCAAAGAAATGCAACAAAGAGTAAATAAAATATTAAACCTTGACATAAATTTTCCCAATATTTCAACATTTCACTCATTTGCATATAAGTTTTTAAAAGAAAATATTAATTTTTTAGGTAGAAAAATAAATAGTGATTTTTCAATAGCAGATGAATCTGATTCTAAGAAAATAATAAAGGATATAATTGACGAAGATATTAAAATTAAAAAAGATGCTAACGCAATTTATAAAGATATATCAAATTATAAAATTAAAAATATAACTCCTACAAGTTTAGATAACTTTGATGAAATATTAAAAAAATATGAAGAAGTGCTTGAAAAAAACAATCTAATAGATTTTGATAATTTACTACTTTTTACAAAAGAGATCTTAGAAAAAAATGATAGCATAAATAAAAAATATTCAACTATGTTTACAAATATTTTAGTTGACGAGTTTCAAGATACAGATAAAATACAATATGAAATATTAAAACTACTTTGTAAAGATAATATTAAAAAAAACATTTTCGTTGTAGGAGATCCCGATCAATCAATTTATTCATTTAGAGGGGCAGCCTATGAAAACAATGATAACTTTATTAAAGATTTTAAATCTAAGATATTAACACTTAATAAAAACTACCGTTCAACAAGCAATATACTAGATTGCGCAAATAATTTAATAAGTTATAACAATGATAGAAGCACATTATGTAAAGATAAAATGCTAGTAGGCTCAAATGGCTTAGGTTCTAATGTAATAATTCAAGTGTTTGATAAATATCTTGATGAGGCTAAAAGTATTGCTAAGCATATTAAGTATTTAATAGTTGCTGAAAAAGTTAAACCAAGCGATATTGCAATTTTAATAAGATCAAATTATCTTTCAAGAATCTTTGAAGAAGAGCTAATTTTTGAAAATATACCATATATAATATATGGAGATGTTTCTTTTTTCCAAAGAAAAGAGATTAAAGATTTAATTGCTTATTTAAAACTTATAATTAATCCAAACCAAGACTATTACTTAAAAAGAATAATAAACACTCCAAAAAGACAAATCGGAAAAACAACAATTGAAAATCTTATAGATATTACAAAAAGAGTAAGTTATGAAAAAAATATCGATATATCCATTTATGAGGCAATTAATTTTTTTGAAAGTGGTAAAACAAAAGAAAAGTTATTAAACTTTAAAAATATAATAGAAGATATTAGAAATAAATTTAAAAATAGTTTTGATATTTATGATAGTTTATTATACTTTATTGATAAAATTGAATACTATAAATATTTAAGTCAAATAATATCAGATGATAGTTCATACAAAGATAAAATTGATTTAATCGATCAATTATTTAATAACATTGTAGAAAATTCAAAAAAATATGATAAAGATAAAAATTCATTAGAACTTGTTAAACTAGCCCTTGAAGAAATTGAGCTTTTAACAGATATTGAAAGTGATAATAGTTTTAGTGAAAAAGTAATTATTTCGACATTTCATCAAGTAAAGGGCTTAGAATTTGATACAGTTATTATGCCTGCAATGGAAGAGCAAATTATTCCCAACTCAATTATTTTAAAAAATGAAACAGATGAGCTTGATGAAGAAAGAAGAATAGCATATGTTGGAATTACAAGAGCAAAAAAAAGACTTATTATGTCATATTCAAAATCCCGTTGGAGATTTGGTAAATGGAATAATAACGAACCTTCAAGATTTTTAAATGAAGCAAAGAAAATTTATGATATAGAAAAAACCAGTATACCTGAAAAGACTAATAATAAAATTGTATCAAATCCTAAAATAAAAAAAGAAACTATCTTTGGTAAAAAGGTATATCATCCAACATTTGGAAATGGTAAAATAATTGATTTATCAGATTCAAATATTGCAACAATCGTGTTTGAAAAAGAAGTTGGTATTAAAAAAATATCTATTTCTTTTCCAGGACTTGAAATATTTTTTTAAATAAATTGATAAATAAGCCTATATATAATATAATTAAGGAGATAATATGAAAATAATTGCAAAAGAGCTAAAAAATATTCCTTGGGAAGAAAAACCTAAAAATTTAAATTCGCCAATTTGGAGATATTCTAAAAATCCGATAATTAAAAGAGATCAGACTATTGATTCAAATAGTATTTTTAACAGTGCAGTAATCCCTTTTAAAAATGGTTTTGCAGGAGTTTTTAGAGTTGATAGAAAAGATAGAACAATGAAAATAAATGCAGGATTTTCTACTGATGGAATATCCTGGAATATTGAAGATGATAAAATAAATTTTTTAAAAGTTGATAATAATTTAAACTATTCAGATTATCAATATGATCCAAGAGTAGTTTTTTTAGATGATAAATACTACATAACATGGTGTAATGGCTATCATGGTCCAACAATTGGGCTTGGTTATACGCTTGATTTTAAAAAGTTCTACCAACTTGAAAATGCCCTTTTACCATATAATAGAAATGGAGTATTGTTTCCAAGAAAAATAAATAATAAATATTATCTTCTATCTCGTCCTAGTGATACAGGACATACTCCTTTTGGAGATATATTTATATCAGAAAGCCCAGATTTAATCTACTGGGGTAGACATAGACATTTAATGTCTCCTGTTGAATTTGAAAAAAGTGCTTGGCAGTGTATGAAAATAGGAGCAGGTCCTGCACCTATTGAAACAGATAAGGGATGGCTTGTTTTCTATCATGGTGTTTTAAGATCTTGCAGCGGTTATAATTATTCATTTGGAGCGTGTCTTCTTGATTTAAATAATCCAAGTAAAGTAATAGCAAGATCGAAAGACTATCTATTAAGTCCACAAAAAGACTATGAAATGCTAGGAGATGTTCCAAATGTTGTCTTTCCATGTGCTGCGCTATGTTGTGGTAAAAGTGGTAAAATAGCAATTTATTATGGTTGTGCTGATACAACTACAAGTCTTTGTTTTACAACAATTGATGAAATTTCAAACTGGCTTTTAAATAGCGATAATAATTTAATTAAGTAGGAGCAGTATGCAAATAACATATGAATTATTTAAAAAAAGTAAAGTAAATCCTTTTAAAAGAGTAGCAAGAGTTATCAAAGATAATAAAACTCTTTATTTTATGCTAACTCCATATTTTTTACTTTTTACTCTTTTTACAATAATTCCTGTTATTATGTCTATTGCTTTAAGTTTTACAAACTATGATCTCTTACAAAGACCAAGTTGGGTTGGCTTTTCAAATTATAAAAAATTATTTTTAGATGATCCAATTTTTTTACAGGCTTTTAAAAATACGATAATTCTTGCAATTGTAACAGGACCTGTAAGCTATCTTATGGCATTTGTTTTTGCTTGGCTTATAAATGAACTTCCTAGATTTTGGAGAACATTTTTAACTCTTGTCTTTTATGCACCATCACTATCTGGTGCTGCTGTTACAATATGGCTTATTATATTTTCTAATGACTTACACGGTCTAATAAATTCTAGGTTTATTCAATGGGGTTTAATAAAAGAGCCAATCTTATGGCTACAAACTCCTAAATATGCTTTACCTATTTTAATTATTGTTCAACTTTGGATGAGTCTTGGGGTAGGATTTTTATCATTTATTGCAGGACTTCAAAATGTAGATAAAACATTATATGAAGCAGCAGCAATAGATGGAATTAAAAATCGCTGGCAAGAGCTTTGGCATGTTACTCTTCCACAAATGAAACCTCAACTTCTATTTGGTGCTGTTATGCAAATTACAGGCTCATTTGGTATAGGAACATTGTCAGAACAACTTTTAGGTTTTCCATCTGTTAAATACTCAGGGCATACAATAATAAATCATCTTAATGACCATGGTCTTTTAAGATATGAACTAGGATATGCTAGTGCAATTGCTACAATATTATTTTTATTTATGATATTTGCAAACAAACTCGTTCAAAAAGTAATTGGAAGGGTAGGTAAGTAATGAGCACATTTTATAAAAGATTAAAAATTTGGTGGAAAAGTAAAAAGAAAAAAAGACTAAATAGATCTAAATTTATGGATTTAATTTTATTCTTATTTTTGGCAATTTTTGGACTTTTTTCAATCTGGCCACTTGTTTATGTATTTAATAATGCCTTTAAACCTTTAAATGAGCTTTTAAAATTTCCTCCACAACTTTTTGTAGTTAACCCAACTTTTGAAAATTTTTCTAAGCTTTTTAGAATACTTAACGATTCATGGATACCAACTTTAAGATATTTTTTTAATACTCTTCTTTATACATTTGTTGGAACATCAATTCATATAGTAATTGCTGCAATGGCAGCATTCCCGCTTGCAAAGTATAAATTTCCTGGAAAAGATTTTCTTTTTGCAATAGTTGTAGGTTCTCTTATGTTTGCAACACAGGTTACAGCAATACCTAATTATATAATCTTATCTGGCCTTGGTCTTGTTAATACGCCACTTGCAATAGTTTTACCTGCATTTGCGGCATCTCTTGGATTATATCTTTTAAAACAATTTATGGAACAAATTCCTACTGTTTTAATTGAATCTGCAAAAATTGATGGTGCAAATGAGATGACTATTTTATTTAAAATAGTATTTCCACAAATAAAGCCAGCAATACTGACACTTATTATTTTTTCCTTCCAAGGTTTATGGACACTTGGTGGAGGTAGTGTGATTTATTCAGAAGGCTGGAAAACAATGACTGATGCAATTGCAACAATTGCTGGAACTCAAATTGCTCGTGCGGGTGTTGCAGGTGCTGCCTCACTTTTAATGATATCTGTTCCAATAATTGTCTTTATTATCTCACAAGCCCAAGTTGTAGAAACTATGGCTACATCTGGTATTAAATAATAATCGCCCATATTGGGCGATTTTTTTAAGTAAATTTTAAAATATTTTCTAATATCTTAATAGGTGATAAAATGAGAAAATATTTAATTTTTTTATATTTGGTATTTATTTTATTTTTTATTTTTTCATGCTCAAAGAAAAAAGATAAAATAAATAGTAAATCAGATACATACTTAAGTAATACAAGATATGATCTTATAGGAAGTTTTAATTTTAAGGATAAAATATTTATAAAAAATAAGTCAATCTGGCTTTCTAAATCAATTATTTCAAAAAGTGGAAAATTTATTTATAAAGACGATGAAAAGGAATTTTTAAAATATATAAATGATTATAAAAATGAGTTTAGAGCAATTTTTAAACTAGACGGTCTTATTACAGGTATAAAAGCACAAAATGGCGTAAAACCCAATTTTAAGGCATATTTTAAAAGTTCTGATTATAACTATGAAATGCAAATTGATAAAAGTATACTTGATTGTAGAAGTATATCAAATTTTAGCCTTCCAATAAATACAGGTGTTAAATTTGAGATATCTTATAAAAACACAAGTAATGTCTTATTTAAAAAGATAATGCAAATTCCAATTCTTTTTTATGATGAGTATAAAAGTTATCCATATACTCAAACAATAGATGATATAGATAGTATAAAATATGACTACTTTACAAAAACAGGTGAAAAGGATAAAACAGATACAATAATATTTATTCCGGGTATTTTAAAGCCAAGTATAAAATATTTAGAGCTTGCTAAGCAACTATTTTATAAATATGATCAAAAGGTTGATGTTTTAATTTTAAACTTGCCGGGAATTTATGGTTCAACAAATAATAAAAAATATGATAATATGAAGGATTTAAAAAACTGGCTTTATAAATTTATAAAATCTATGTCCTTAAAAATGATGTCGTTTATCGGAATAGATGAAGGTTCGGCACTTGTTCAGGCTTTTACATCTGATATTATTTATATGAGAGAGTTTATTTTTAATAGTATAACATTTATAGACCCAATATCTCCACATGGCTTATCACTTTATAAAGATGATATAAAAAAAACTCCTTATAAAAATCCCCTTGATTTATTAAATATTGAAAATATTAAAAATATAAATCAAGCAATTAAAAATAGAGATTATGATTTTTTTAATAAAAAACTACTAGTTGATAATTATTTTAATAAACTTAAAAAAGATGAAAAAATAGACTATATAAAAATTATATTATCCCAAAAAGGATACCTTAATTTGGTCTATCTTTTCTTAAACTTTAATTTATTTGGATACTACTATAATAACAATTACGAAAATATCCAAAACTCCAAAGGATATAATTATACATATAGAAAATATATTGACTACTCACACGCATCAAGTTACAATGCAAAAGTTGCTTTAAGCAAGCTAGATGAAAATTATCTAAAATATGCCGAAGAATCAAGATTTGACCTAGATTATAATCTAGTTGAAAAAGCACCTAATTATATGAAAAAATTTGAAATTCCTAATATCCCTGATAATTTAAGAATACACCGCTATAAAAAAGAAGTGCTCCAACCTGATTGCTTTTATGTTTATACTAATAAGTATATTTTAGAAAATTTAAAAACACTATACGATCAAAAATCATATAATATGGCTGGTTTTATGCATTTAAAAGATCTTAGCGATATAAATGATATTATACGTTTTACAAATGAACATAAAGAATATTTAAAAAATGCCAATGACTATATTAGAGAACCAATTTCTCCTAATATTTTAATAAGATTTTATATTGACTGTATATATGCTATAAAGTATGATGATTTTTCTTTTCTTAAAACAAAATGGGAACTTTTTAAAAGATACGACGATGATTTAAATTTTGACTATGGACTTAAATATGAAAGTAATATTACTAAATCTAATATTCCTGATTTTATTAGAGAATTTTATGGTATGTTTGCATACAGGCCATATACAAGCGATATATCTTATATTACATCTATAAGATATATTCCAAAACTACTAATATCAGATTATGATAAAACTATCTATCCTAGTAAGGCTAACTACTATGAGTTTTTTACAAATCTGGTTAAAAATAACTTTAAAACTCCTGAAAATGAACACATTTTAAAATTTTCAAATAAAGTAATGCCTGATTATTTTTACCCAAAGTTTTGAGAAAATATCAAGACAAATATAGCCAGTTATAGTAGCATTAAAATTTATTAAAATCTATAAGTATCTAACTTTTTAATTAAATAAATTTATTGAAAGTTTTAACTCATTATGGTATAATAGGCAAAGTGTAAAGGAGGCTATTTAATGGCTAAAAAATTTGTTTATATGTTTTCAGAAACAGATGAAAACATGCGTGACATCGTTGGCGGAAAAGGAGCTAACCTTGGTCAAATGACTAAACTTGGACTACCTATACCACAAGGTTTTAGTATTTCAAGTGAGGCATGTATTGATTTTTACAAAAGTGGTGAAAAAATTGCTCCATCTATTGAGAAAGAAATTTTTGAGGCAGTTTTAAAACTTGAAAAAATTGCTAAGAAAAAATTTGGTGATCCTAAAAACCCTCTTCTTGTATCTGTAAGATCTGGTGCAAGAGTATCAATGCCTGGTATGATGGATACAATTTTAAATCTTGGTTTGAATGAAGAAGTTGTTGAAGGTCTTGCAATTGTTACTAATAATCCAAGATTTGCACTTGATTCATATAGAAGATTTATTCAAATGTATGCTGATGTTGTAATAGGTCTTGATAAGGCATTTTTTGAAAGAAAAATTGACGAGCTAAAAGAGAAAAAAGGTATTAAGCTTGATACAGAATTCAGTGCTGATGATTTAAGAGAACTTATTGAAATATATAAAGATATATTTAAAAAAGAAACTGGAAATGATTTCCCAACAGATCCAAAAGAACAACTTATTGGAGCAGTTAAGGCAGTATTTAACTCATGGGAAAATCCAAGAGCACAATATTATAGAAAAATAAATAGAATACCTTCAATTTGGGGAACAGCAGTAAATGTTCAGTCAATGGTATATGGTAATAAAGGCGAAACATCCGGTACAGGAGTTGCCTTTTCAAGAAATCCAGCAACTGGTGAAAATGTCGTTTATGGTGAGTATTTAATGAATGCACAAGGAGAAGATGTTGTAGCAGGTGTTAGAACTCCTGAACATCTTGAGCATTTAAATGAAATAATGCCTAATGTATACAATCAATTTGTGAAACTTGCAAAAGATCTAGAAAATCACTATCATGATATGCAAGATATAGAATTTACTATTGAAGATGGAAATTTATATCTTTTACAAACAAGAAATGGTAAAAGAACAGCACAAGCTGCATTAAAAGTTGCAGTAGATCAAGCAAATGAAGGCTTAATTACAAAAGAAGAAGCTGTTTTAAGAGTTTCACCAGAACAATTAGATAATTTATTGCACCCACACTTTGACAATGATATAGTTAAAAAGACTGCACCAGTTGGTAAAGGCCTTCCTGCAAGCCCAGGTGCTGCATCTGGTATTGTTGCTTTTAGTGTTGATGAGGTTGTAAAACTTGCAAAAGAAGGTAAAAAATCTGTCTTAGTAAGACTTGAGACAAGTGCAGAAGATATTGAAGGAATGCATTTATCAGAAGGATTTTTAACAGCACGTGGTGGTATGACAAGTCATGCTGCAGTAGTTGCTCGTGGAATGGGTAAAACATGCGTTGCTGGATGTCATGAGTTAAAAATAAATGAAGCAAAAGCAACATTTGAAATAAATGGTAAATCATTTAAACGTGGAGATTATATCTCAATTGATGGAACAACTGGTAATATCTATGGTGTAGAAATTCCTACTGTACCTGCTGAAATATCAGGTGATTTCGAAACATTTATGAACTGGGTTAATGAATACAAAAAACTTGGTGTAAGAACTAATGCAGATACTCCAAAAGATGCAGCACAAGCTGTAAAATTTGGAGCAGAAGGAATTGGTCTTACAAGAACTGAACATATGTTTTTTGAAGCAGATAGAATTAAAGCAGTAAGAGAGTTTATAGTAGCCCAAACAATCGAGCAAAGAGAACAAGCATTAAATAAACTTCTTCCAATTCAACAAAAAGATTTTGAAGAAATAATTGTTGCAATGGAAGGTAGACCAATAACAGTAAGATATCTAGATCCACCTTTACATGAATTCTTACCAAAAGAAAATAAAGAAATAACTGAACTTGCAGAAGATTTAGGTATTACAACAGCTAATTTAAAATCAATTATCTCATCAATGCACGAGACTAATCCTATGATGGGTCATCGTGGTTGCAGATTATCTGTAAGTTATCCAGAACTTGCTAAAATGCAAACAACCGCTTTAATTAAAGCATATTTAAATGTTAAAAAATCTCATCCTGAATGGGATTTAACTCCTGCTATTATGATACCTCTTGTAGGAGATGTAGAAGAGCTTAAATATATTAAGAAAACAGTTGTTGAAACAGCTGATGCTATTTTAAAATCTGAAGGTTCTAATTTAAAATATGAAGTTGGAACAATGATTGAAATTCCAAGAGCAGCAGTTTTAGCTGATCAAATTGCAAAAGAAGCAGACTTTTTCTCATTTGGAACAAACGATTTAACACAATTAACATTTGGTTTTTCACGTGATGATGCTGCTAAATTTTTAAGAAAATACTATGATGCTGGAATTTTTGAAGATGATCCATTCCAAACAATAGATCAAAACGGTGTTGGTAAATTAGTTGCAAATGCAGTTAAGCTTGGAAGAAAAGCTAATCCTAATTTACATGTTGGAGTTTGTGGAGAACATGGTGGTGATCCAAGATCAGTTGAGTTTTTCCATCATGCTGGACTTGATTATGTATCATGCTCACCTTATAGAGTTCCAATTGCAAGACTTGCGGCAGCTCAGGCAGCAATTAATGAAAAAAGAGAACTTGAAAAAAAAGCAAAACTAGAACAAGAAAAAGCTAGCGCCAAGAAAAAATCCTCTAAGAAAAAATAATTATTTTTTATCTTATATATTTAAAAAAATCACACTGATATGGTGTGATTTTTTTTTAAATTTTAAATATAATGTTCATTTATATAACTAATATAGGAAAGATTTAATCCTTCAAGCAACCTATTGGTATAACAAAAACGCCATCTTCTCGTAAAAGACCATATTTTGATGCAGTTATCACAATTTTTAAATCAGGCTCCCTTAAAGGACATTGTTTTTCTTTTTTATTATATTCTTTAATTAGACTTTCTATTTTTAAAAGATGTTTTGCTCCTTCATCTACATAATGATCTCCTAATTTAAACTCAATTAAAGCATACTTACCATTTTCAAGATGCAATACTGCATCACATTCTAAGTTATATCTGTCATGATAGTGAGATAGTATACCATTATTACTACTAGCATATATTTTTAAATCTCTAATGCAAAGTGATTCAAATAAAAATCCTAGAGTTTTAAAATCTTTTGAAAGACTTTCAGGAGATAGTGAAAGAGCAGCAACTGCAATTGATGGATCAATTAGATTTTTCTTATCTTTTGTTCTAATTGCAGTCTTGGATCTTATTGATGGATTCCAAGCAGGAATATTATCAATAATAAACAAATCTTCTAATGCATTTAAATACTCATTAAATGTTGGTTCACTTATTGATTCATTAGATGCTACATCATTAAACATCTTTTTATTATCTACAAGAGTACAAATATTGCGACTATATGTTTCAAGAATTCGTCTTGCAACAGATGGTCGTCTTTTAATTTTATCAATGTTGGATATATCAACCTGATATGTTTGTTGGTACAACATTTTAGATACAAGTAGTTGAGATTCACGCGTTTTATTTATTAATGATAATGGCCATCCTCCACGACAAATAGCATAAATTAAATTATCTAATGATAAACTTGACTGACAGTTAAAACCTCTATTATATTCTCCATTAAATAACATAGATAAACTAACTTCACCATTTGATTCTTCAGATTCATATAAACTCATTGGATACATTTGAATTCTAGTTATTCTTAAAGTTCCTGTATGAGATAACTCGGTTTTTATTGAACTCGAACCAGTCAAGAGAAAATTTCCTTTATCCGTTGGATTATCATCACAATATTTTCTAACAGCACCCCATATCTTAGGTGCATCCTGCCATTCATCGAATAAAACAGGTTTAGCACTTGCTAATAATGTTGATGGCTTAGCATTAGCAATAAGTAATAAATTTTCTCCTTCTTCAACATCTTGAAATTCGATAACAGATTTTGCAAATTGTTTACAAGTAGTTGATTTACCGTATCCTTTTGGACCAATGATTAAAGAAGCACCAAAAGCATCCATATGAGTTTTTATTATTTTATCGATTATTCGTTTTTTATATTCCATATTATCAACATCATTATATAAAAAAAAAGAAATAATGTCAATTTTTAGAATTGCTTGTTTTAGTTTTTTGTGCATTTTTATTTTAGTTTTTTGTGCATTTTTATTTTAGTTTTTTGTGCATTTTTATTTTAGTTTTTTGTGGTCGGTAAAATTTTTATTATTGATCATTATTAGAATAATTATGTTTATATATTACATATTTAACTATAAAAGTATTTCAATGATATGTTAAAAAAATTTAATAGATAATATCTGACTATACTAAAATAATAATTCAAGATAAACATAAAATGTATCAATTAAAAAAAGCAAAAAACGAAATTAAACTTATTTATAAATTTTATAAATATTGTTAATGCTATAAATTTATTGATAATATATTAAAAAATATATCATTAACTCAATACACATAATTACCAATTTCAAAATTAAACTTATTTATAAAATTTATAAATATAATTTTATTTTTTTATACAAATATAATTGCATTTAATAGAATTTGTAAAACTTACATAAGAAAGAAATATTATTAGAATCAATAATTTATTTAATAATATAATTTAAATTTATTAAATCCAAAATAAATCACATATAGAAGTAAATAAGAGTAAACAGAATAATTATAAAATTTAAAGATATATTTGTAAAAGATATTTTAAAAACCATCGATAAAAATTTATCTTAATGCATTTCAACTATCTTAGGAATAAAAATCAAAATTGAAATTATTTATATTTTTTATAAATATTGAATATGTATAAAAATACATTATTTCTCTATCAATAATAAATAAAGCAGATTAGAAATTCAGAATATTTAAACTCCTGTGTTTTTTAATATTTTATTATTTCGATTAAGTTGATTGTAATTATTAAGAAAATATTTCTTCAATTAAAAAAATTAAAATGAGCTTTGCAGTTCCAGAAGATATCAGCAAATCAAAAACAGACCAATTTTTACCAGTTATTAGTTTTAAACAATAATAACATAGAATGATTTTTTCGCTCAATTAAGCGATTTATTTAAGGTTTACATAATATACATTATAGGAACCAATTAAAATAAAAATTAAAATAAAAAATAATCAATAAAACACTATAATATTAAATAAAGATGCTATAAAATACATCTAATTGATGCATTAAATAATATTAAACTTAATCATTTTCTAGAAATGAGTATGATTATACATTTAATAGAACAAGATTTGAGCATATTTTGCTATTTTTTATGTATAATTCTATTCATCTGCCTTTTATATCTTATTTAATACTAAAAATTAAATTATTTTTTAGAAATGAATTTTATATTTTTTTGTGTTTAAGTTTTAATTCGTGGTTCTTCTTCTGCTTCTGTTATATATGTGTATTTAAAAAGTATTAATTTATCCATTTTTATTATTTATAAAAAATATAAATAAGTTTAATTTCGATTTTGTACTTTCAAGTATATGTTATTTATTTTTTAACAATCAATTGCAATCTTATTAAACTATATAAGCTGACTTTTGATTTTTAAGATGTCTTAAATTTTATGTTTTATTTTGAGCATCTATAAATAAATTTTTATGACTGAGTATCAAAAGAAATTTATAATTAAATTTAAATGTTCAGTAAAAATAAATAATGAAATTTAAAAAAATTATCGCATTTTAGATCTATCTTTCCAACTATTTCATTTTTTAATATTTATAAAAAATATAAATAAGTTTAATTTCGATTTTTA
>CAUTNH010000005.1:0-33921 GCA_963540225.1 uncultured Acholeplasmataceae bacterium
AGTAAAGATGAAGCAGATATTACCTTAGAAAATATTATGATTAAAAAAATGCTTAAAGAAAAAGAAAACTTAATAAAAGAGGTCAATAATAATTTCAAAGATACAGATGGTTTGTTTGAAAAATATATGATTGAAATACTTAGTGAGGATTTATGAGCGTAGTATGGAAAAGTTTTAAGTTAAGTTCAATATTTGATTATTCTGGAAAGCATGTTATTAAAATGCCTATAAAGAAATTAAAGACTTATAAAACATACCAAGACGGTTTAATTGCTAATGTAACTTCAACTAAAAATAATAACGGGATTAACTGTTATGTAGAATTAAATAATGAAATAGAAAATAAAAAAGTAAAGAATGTATTAACTATTGCAACTAATGGTTCTGTCGGAGTATGCTTTTATCATCCGTATTATATTATTTCAACAGGGGATAGTAAAGTAATTGAAATATATAATTCAAAATTAAAAAAAATATTTGATAATAACGAGTTTTTATATTATTTTTTTTCCAAATTATTAACAAGGAATTTTTATAAAACTTATTATAGCTATACAAAAAAAATTAAAAAAGAAGATGTTGATACCATTACTATTTTATTACCATGTATTAGTTTATCATCTAGTGATGATTATATTTGGGAAGATAATAATAATTATTACACTTTAGCAGTAGACTATATTAAAAAACTAATGGATTCTGCTAAAAAATTAAAAGAAGAAAAGACAATTAAATTATATGAAAAAGAAAGAGCGAAGTACGAAGCGGAGAGAGTAAAGTACGAAGCGGAGAGAGTAAAGTACGAAGCGGCTTATGTTTTAGAGCGCTCTTTATTAGTTTGGAAAGAGTTTAAATTAGGAGATATTTTTGTTCAATCAATGGAACATTATTTAAATAAATCAAAAAAAAATTATAAAATCAATAAAGAAAAGACTACGGAATTTTGTGTTGCTGTATGTGCTGCTTCAAAATATAATAATGGGATTGTTGGATATATTAATGAAATAGATGATGTACCAGAAAAAAAGAGAAAAGGTTTTTTAACAAAAAGTGGCTTTGGAAATGTTTTCTATCAGGATGATTGGTTTATTAAACCAGGTGGATCTTGGGGTATGCTTAATATCGTTAAATTTAAAGATGAAAAAATAAAAAAATTTTTTGATAATAATAAAACACTATATAAATTTATTTCTAAAATTTTAACAAAAATATTTGTGCAAATTACTACTTGGCAATTTACACCCAATTTTGATAATGAAATTTTATTACTTCCTCTTATCGAAGTTTCTAAAACCGATGATTATATTTGGGAAGATAATAGCCACTATTATACTCTTGCAACTAACTATATATCATATTTATATTTAACAGGTAGAATAAATAAGTATCAAAAATTAATTGATGAATATACTTATAAATAAAGGAGTAAAAAATGGAATATAAATTTATTAATATAGGTGAAATATTTAATAAGTATAAAATAATCAATGTTCCTTATTATCAGAGAGATTATGTTTGGGGAAGGAAAAATCAAGGAAAGAATCTTTATAAATTTATTGATGATATATTTACACAATATAGTATAGATGCCTCAAAAGACTATTTTATTGGTACACTTGCATTTTGCTCTGATATGGTTAATGATGTAATTGATGGTCAACAAAGAATAACAAGCATTATTTTAATTCTTAGTATTTTGGCAAGCACTAAATGCTCTGAAAAAATCAAATCTAAACATTTTGATTTAATTATGCCAAATGGAGAAAATGGTAAATTTATTATAGAAGAGGAAAACTACCTTACTGAAGAAATTAAATCTTGTTTAAAATTAAAAAATAACTTTAATTCACAAGGGCATAAGGCTAATATTTTTGCTACTATTGATAAAATAAAAAGTCAAATTGATAACGCTTGGGGTGGTAAACAAACTAATTGGTATGATAATTTATATAATTATATTTTAGAAAAAGTCAAACTAATTAGTCTTGAGTATAATAATATTAATGAATCATTAAAATATTTTTTAAATATAAATTCTTTATCAATTCAGTTAATGCAAAGTGATATTTTCTTTTCTATTCTTTCACAAGCAATTAGAATTTCAGATAGTTCTGAAAATATATTTATGCTTAAAGAAAAAATTATTAATCTAGCAGAAAAAAAAGGAATAACTCAGTCAATTAATGACTATAAAGAAGCATACGAACCGAATACTGATAAGATTGAAAAAGGTATAGTTAATATTATTTATATATTTCTAAGTTCATATTATAAAAACGATAAAGATATTTCATCTATAAACCAAATAGGCGTAGGTAAGTGGTTATCATATTATAAAAACGAAATATTTACTAGAGAATTAAAAGCAAAGGAATTTGTTCAAAAGTTTGTAAAATACATCAACAATTTTTCTACTATTTATTCATATTTATCAAATATAGATATATTTTTAGATCCTAAATATCCTCTTTATTTATCTTTTGTTTTATTAAAATATGAAAACTATATAGATATTATTGAGATATTATTAATTATATTTAAACACAGACATAATTATATTTCAAAACATAACTTATATGATGATAATAATAAAATTTCAGAAGATAAGTTAAATGAATTAGGCAGAAGATTAAATCTAGTTTTAGTAAGAAATTATCTTAAAGGTTCTACTAAACGTTTAGATGGTTTTATAAAATATATTGAGTATGATTTTGAAAATAAAAAATATAAGATAAGTCTAGATGAAATGATAAATGATATAGAAATAGATGATATGTTTAATTTAACATATAATGATAAAAAGCAAGCATCTAATGAAAATATTAAAGATGAATCTAGAATTATTAAAGTTATTCTAGGATTGCAAGAAGCATTTTTAAACGAGGTAGCTAATCCAGACAATAGTTTAAATGAGTATTTAGGAGATATATTAGATAATAATTTTTCTGTTGAACATTTATATAGTGTTAACGAACATAAAAATAAAGACAGATTAAAAAAATGGAATGATGAAAAAGATATGTTTAAAACGGATGCAGAATTTGATAGGGAAAGATTTAGTTTTAAAAATTTATCGCTTCTTAATTCTAAAACTAATGCATCCTGCGGTGATGATGAAATAAGTGAAAAACTAAAAAAATATAAAAACGCAAAAAATATTTTAAATGAATATCCTGAATATTTAATTCAATCATTAGTAGATAATTCTGATTTTTACAAAAACGAAAAAATAAAATTATTAGGTTTACCTGAAAGAAAAATAATAAATATTGCAGGAAACACATGGGATCTATCACCCAATAATCGTGATTTTAATACTGAATTATTAGATTATGTAATTAAAAGAATAGCCAAAAACAATTAAATCAAAAAACCTACAAAAATATATCTTGTAGGTTTTTTAATTTGGTATTTGTTAGATTAGTGTTCCATATAATGTAAAAGTTTTAGTTTCATCTATTTTGACATTTACTATTTTTCCTACTAAATCTTTGTTTCCGCCTTTGATGTTAACTATTTTATTTTCCTTTGAGTATCCATAGATAATATCATCTTTTATACCATCTATTAAAACTTCTAAAATTTTATCCTTATATATTTTATTTTTTTCATCAATTATATTATTTATTGTTTCATTTAAAAGATTAAGTCTTTCCTTTTTATCTGATTCGATAGTGTTATTTTTCATATAAAAAGCAGGGGTTCCTGCTCTTTTAGAATAAATAAAACTAAAAGCACCATCGAATTTTACTTTTCTTACAACATCAAGAGTTTTGTTAAACTCAGTATCATCTTCACCTGGAAAGGCAACTATAATATCGGTTGTAATAGAAATATTTGGAATATATTCTCTTAGGTATTTAACCTTTTCTAAAAAATCAGAAACACTGTAGTGGCGGTTCATCTTTTTTAAGATAGTATCAGATCCTGATTGGATAGGAAGATGAATATGTGGCATAATATTAGGATATTTTGCCATTATTTTAATTGTATCAAGGTCTATGTCTCTAGGATAGCTTGTCATAAACCTAATCCTTTTAATATCAAGATTTGCTAGATCTTCTAAAAGATTTGAAAACTTATATTTTATTTCTTTAAAATCAAGTCCATAAGAGTCAACATTTTGTCCTATTAGTGTTATTTCAAGGCATCCTGATTTAATTAAGTCTTTAACTTCCTTAATAATTTCCTTAGGGTTTCTTGACCTTTCTTTTCCTCTTGTATAAGGAACAATACAATAAGTACAAAACTCATCACAGCCATACATAATAGATACAAAGGCTTTATGGGGATATAATCTTTTTTTAGGAAGATTTTCAGTAATCTCTCCTTGCTGTGAAAAAACCATTACGCTTTTTTTATTCTGACTTATCATACTATCAATATAAATTGGAAAGTTATCTAACTTATGAGTTCCAATAATTAAATCTACAATTGGATAGGTTTTTTTAATTTTTTCGATTGTGACTTCTTCTTGTGGCATACAGCCTGCAATAACTATTTTTAAGTTATTATTTTTTCTTTTAAAAAACTTAAGTCTTCCAAGCTCACCATAAATTCTATTTTCAGCAGTTTCTCTAATAGCGCATGTATTTAAAATTACAATATCGCTTTCTTTATAATCAAAAACCCTACTCATCCCCATACTATCAAGAACGCTTGCAAAAAACTCGCTGTCAGCCTCATTTGCTTGACAGCCATATGTATTTAAGCAGTACTTAAGATTTTTAAATTTATTTATTAAACTTTTATCAAGATTAAACTTAACTTCTTTTATATCTTTATTATCTCTTAATCTTGCAAGTTTAATACTTGGAAGAATATCGTTTGGATTTTTCTTATTCATGAATATGAATTCTTTTAATCTCTTTTTTAAAAAAGTCAATAAGACATGCTGAAAGCTGCCTTTTTCCTTCTGCTAGTTTTTTATTTTTAGTGTGTCCATATAAAAACTTATCAATAACCAAATCCTTATCAACACCTAAAATACCATCGTATGGACCGGTCATACCTACATCAGATAAAAATAAAAGACCATTTTTAAGCATTCTCTCATCTGCTGTTTGAACATGAGTATGAGTTCCTACAACAGCATTAACTCTTCCATCAAAATAATATGCAAAAGCCAGTTTTTCACTTGTTGCCTCAGCATGAAAATCTACGAAAATATAATCTGCTGGATTATTTTTTATAATACTATCACATACTAAAAAAGGATTAGATAAATTAGGATCCATAAAACTTCTTCCTAAAAGATTTATAACAAGAACTTTTGTATTATTATAATTTATTATTTTATAACCATTTTCTTTAGCATCTTCATAATTTGCAGGAATTATTATATTATTTTTACTATCTTCTAAAATCTTAAAAATATCATTATGACCAAATGTGTGATTTCCCATAGTTATCAAGTTTATATTCATTTTCATAATTTCTTTATATTGAATATTAGTTATTCCATGACCATTAGCACAATTTTCAGCATTTGCGATTATTAAATTAGGTTTGTATTCATCTTTTAAATATTGAATATTTTCCTTTAAATAATCAAGTCCAGGATTTCCATAAATATCACCTATAAATAATATTTTTATATAAATTCTCCTCTCTTAAAAAAGGGCTCTTATGCCCTATTTTTATTTAGCAGTCTCAACTGCTCTAATTTCTCTTATAACAGTTACTTTAATTGTGCCAGGATATGACATTTCAGTTTCTATTTTTTCTTTAATTTCTCTTGCAAGAGTAAAAATATTATCATCAGTTAATTCATTAGGTTTAACGATTACTCTAATTTCTCTACCTGCTTGTATAGCATATGATTTATCAACACCATTATGGCTGTTTGCTATTTGTTCTAGCTTTTCAAGACGTTGTAAATAATTTTCAAGTGATTCATTTCTTGCTCCAGGTCTTGCGGCAGATAATGCATCGGCTGCTGCAACTAAAACAGCAATTACAGATTCTGCTTCCTTATCACCATGATGAGATGCAATAGCATCGATAACTTCTTTTGGTTCTTTGTATTTTGATGTAATATTAACACCTATTTCAACATGCGATCCTTCTATTTCATGATCTACTGCTTTACCAATATCATGAAGTAGTCCTGCTCTTCTTGCAATTGCTTCATTTTCTCCAAGCTCAGCTGCAAGTTTTCCTGCAAGATGAGCAACTTCAAGTGAGTGGTGTAGGACATTTTGACCATAACTTGTTCTAAAATTAAGTCTACCTAATAATTTAACAAGGTCAAGATGCATTTTGCCACAGTTTGCTTTAAATAAGGCGTCTTCACCAACTTCATGAATAATTAGCTCGACTTCATTTTTAGTTTTTTCAACAACTTCTTCAATTCTTGCTGGATGAATTTTTCCATCTTTTAAAAGTTTAGTTAAAGCACGTGATGCTATTTCTCTTCTAATTGGGTCAAAACCTGAAATAACTAAGGTATTAGGAGTATCATCTATAAGTAAATCAACTCCTGTAAGAGATTCGAAACAGTGAATATTTCTTCCCTCACGTCCAATTATTCTACCTTTATTTTCATCATTTTCAAGGTCAAATATTGTAACAGTTGCCTCAGATGATACCTCTGATGCAAGAGCCTGACAGGCAGATGAAAGAAGTTCTTTAGCTTTTTGATTGGCTGTTGTTTTAGCCTTTTCTTCTTCTTCTTGGATAAAAGTATAAACTTCTTTTCTAGTTTTTTCTTTCACCTCATCCATAATAATTTCTTTTGCTTTTTCTTTAGTAAGTCCTGCAATTTGGACTAATATTTTTTCTTGTTCAATAATTTTATTTTCTAATTCTTGTTGCATTTTTTCAAGTTCAAGTTTTCTTTCGTCGTTTCTTTCCTCACGCTTTGAAAGAGATTCCTCACGTCTGTCAAGAGATTCGGATCTTTTAGTAAGAGATGTCTCTCTCTCATTTATTTTCTCTTCTTGGCTTGTTAAAATTCTACGACGTGAATTTATTTCGCTTTCTTGTGCTTCACGAAGGCGTTGGTTTTCTTGCCTTGCTTCATCTAATGCTTTGGTTTTAATTTCTTTTGCCTCTTTACGGCTTTGTTCAATTAATTCATTAGCTTTTATGCTGGCTGTTTCACCGTTTTTCTTATCTATTACTTTTTTTATAAAAAAACCGATTCCAATACCTATACCAACGGCTATTATTACAACTGGCAGAATTATTCCTAAAATTAGAACAAGATTACTAAGAAGTATTCTCATAATCTTTTCCTCCATTTTTAAGAATTATTTTTAAATACAAATTTAATTTAATATATAATAAATATTCTTTTGTTTCCAATATTTATTATATACAAAAAAGAGATATTTTCAAAAAAAAACAATTTATTTTTAAAATTAGTATTTTAACAAGAAAATTTATTAAAATAATGTATAATATTATTTGGTGATTATATGAACAAGAAAACTAAATTAGTTAAATTTCGTAAGATTATAATTTTATTGCTATTTTTTGTAGTACTACCTCTTTTTGTTTTGGGAATTGTTGGCGTTACTTATAGAGTTGAAAGCAATCGTATAACTGTTAAAGTTGGTAATGAAATTATGGCTTTTTCAAAAAGCGATTTTAAAGAATATGCAAAAGGAAAATCTGGTGTATATGATTTTAATTTATTTGAGTTAAGACCTGTTACAAGATATGTTTACTATGATAGTGCACAAGATGCTAAGGAAAAATTTAATCCAATTGGTTATGGTCTTAGAATAGGTGCTAAGGTAGATGTTAAAGAAAGTGCAGAAAGTATCCTAGATGGTCAAAAATATGAAACTAAAGTATATGCTGGAATGACTGTTCACTTTGATAAAAATAAAGACATAAATTTGAAAAATGAAAAAGATAGTTCAAAGTTAAATACTAAATTTGAAAAAAGAGATTATGCAAGAGATTCAAGTACTGAACAAAGCTTTTTTTCAAAGGTTAGAGGAAATCTACCATACCGTATTCCATTTGTTGGCTGGGTTAAAAAACCTGTAATGTATTTTTTAGTTAGGGTTCCATTAAAAGATCAACCAGAAGCAGATAAACTAATTGCTGAACAACAAGCACAAGGTAAAAAACCAAGCCAAAGCGATATTGAGAAAAAATTAAGATATCAAGATTTTAAATTTAAAATCACAGTAGATGAAAACTATATTCCTGAAAAAGATTGGAAACATGAAAAATTTTAGTTAGTAATAAAATCACATAGGTTAAATGAATTTATCTAACCTATGTGATTTTTGTTTTAATTTATTGCTATTTTATGCTAAAATATCTAATGGTGATTAGATTTGATAGTTTTATATGGTGGTTCATTTAATCCTCCTACAATAGGTCATTTTAACCTAGTTAAAGAATTAAATGATAAGTTTGTAATTAAAAAGATAATTATAATTCCAAGTTTTAAAAGTGCAACTAAAAAGTTGCTTGATTTTAAACACCGCCTTACAATGCTTAATATGATGTTTAAAAAGGTTAAAAATGTCGAAGTATCAGACTATGAGAAGAAAGTTCAATTTAAGGGCACTTATTATGAACTTTTAGAAATTTATAAAAAATATGGTGAAAAGCCATATCTTGCAATAGGTGCTGATAATTTTAAAGATTTAGCTAACTGGATAAATTATAAAAAACTAATCTCTGAATTTCCAATTATAGTGTTTAATAGAAATAAAAGTTTGGCCTGGGCTAAAATTGATAAATTTAATAAGGATAATAATTCAAATTTAATGTTTGTTGATTTAAAAGAAGAATCTTCATCTACTTTAGTAAGAGAAGATTTTGAAAAGTATAAAGAGTATTTAACACCTGAAATATATAAATACCTTAAAAAAAAGAAAATTAACTTTAATAATGTATAAGCATAATATATTTAATCTAAGTGCAGGTGCACCTTATTTAAAAGTTGAAAATATAATAGATAATACAAATAGTTTAATAGAGTTTTTAGATGAAAATAAGGACTCTTTTTTAACTGCGACACCGTATTTATATCTTATTTCAAAAGATGCATATAATAGTTTTTCTAATATTAGCGTATACTCTGATATTTTAGAAAGCCTTTTAAAAATTATAAAAACTACTAAAAATAAAAATGTATTTACAATTACAACTTTATTTAATATTGAAAATATAAAATTTATTGCAACAGCAGTAGCATATGAAAATAAAATTATTGGAATAGTTCCACAAGATGAGTATAGAAGTGATTACAAAAAGTATTTTACAAGCAATATAAATTTAGATAAAATTACAATTGATGAAAATATTATTCCATTAGGGGATATGATATTTTCATTTAATGATTTAAATATAGCAGTCGTTCAAGGATATGATAGTTTAAATAAATTTGAAAAAATTACTAAATATTCTAAAAATGGCGCTAATTTAATATTAGATATATCAAGCCAATCATTTGATGGACTACTTTGTGATTATTTAAAAAATAAGTCTGCAACAATTTCTAAAATGCTTGATTTAGCATATCTTTTGGTTAATCCAAGTATCCATGATAGTACTTCTAAAAATATAAACAATGGTGCTCTATCATTTTCAAAATTAGGTTCTATTGAAGATTTTAATATTATTCCTATTGATGATCTTGGTTTAGAAAATAATATGTTAGGTCTTGAAAAAATTATTTTTGATCTTGATGAGGTGCTTTCTGAAAGATTTAAAAAAGGATTAAAATATGGAAATGATATTTTAAAAATAAAAAATAAAATTGTTGAAAGTAGTGATATTAGTCTAGAATCTTTTTTAAAATTTCCTTTCCTAGCAAATTTATCTGATTATTCAATGCAGTCAATTAGTTTTGCTCAGATAAATGCAATATCTAAAAAATTTGCTTCACTTAAAAAAATAAAAAAAGCAGTAATAGGTGTATCGGGTGGTCTTGATTCAACTTTAACTTTGCTTTCAACATGTCTTGCATTTGATGATTTAGGATATAAAAGAAAAAATATTATTGGAATGATTTTACCAAGTAAAAACACATCTGCTGAAAGCCTAGATAATGCAAATTTGCTTTGTGATTTATTAGGTGTTAGTAAAAGAGTTATTGAAATTGATGATATTTTATCTTTAAGCCTTGATAAGATAAAAAATACTAGTAAAAATACAACATATGAAAATGCTCAGGCAAGAATTAGAATGGAAATTTTAACAAATACTGCAAATAAAGAAAATGCTATTTTAATGGGAACATCTGATTTATCTGAGATTATGTTAGGATATTTTACCTTTGCGGGAGATCAGATATCTCATTATTCAACTAACTCATATATTCCTAAAACAATGGTAAAAGTTCTAGTTGCAAATTATGCAAGGTATTTTGATGATCCTAGTATTGAAGAAGTAATTGAAGAAATTGTTTTTAAACCGATATCAGCAGAGCTTTTAGAAAACCAAGATACTGAGAAAATAATAGGAAAATATGAGATAAATGATTTTATAATGTATCATTATATTAAAAGTAAATGGAGTAAAGAAAAAATTATTTATGTGATTAGAAAAATATTTTTACTTAGTTTAGTTGAGGCAACTAATTATTTTGATAATTTTATAAAAAGATTTAATAAAAACCAGTTTAAACTAAAAGGAATTGCAAGCGGTGCTAATATATTTAGTGAATCATTTCCTTATATAGAAGATATTATGATGCTACCTGATAATGAAAAATAAAAAGGTATTACTTGGTCTATCTGGTGGAGTTGACAGTAGCATTGCCTTATATATACTTTTAAAAAAAGGCTATGATGTAGATTGCCTTTTTATGAGAAATTGGGATAGTGAGATAAATAATGATTTATTAGGAAATCCTAATAATTTATCGGATATTTGCCCTCAAGAAGTAGATTATAATGATGCTATAAAGGTTGCTAAAAGATTTAATACTAATTTAATTAGAAAAGATTTTGTAAAAGAGTATTGGGATGATGTATTTAAATATTTTATAGATGAATATAAAAAAAATAGAACACCTAATCCTGATATAATCTGTAATAATAAAATTAAATTTAAGGCATTCTTAGATTATGCAATTTTAAATAATTACGACTATATCGCAACAGGTCATTATGCAAAGTTAAAGAATAATAACTTATATATTTCAAAAGATAAATTTAAAGATCAAACTTACTTTTTGTCTCAACTTACAAAAGAACAACTTTCAAAAGTTATTTTTCCACTTTCAAATATAAAAAAAGAAAAAGTTAGAAAAATTGCCCAAAGGCTTAATTTAGAAAATAAAAGTAAAAAAGATTCTACAGGAATATGTTTTATTGGAGAAAGAAATTTTAGAGAATTTTTAAAAAATTATCTAATAGAAAATCCAGGAGACATAAAAACACTTGATGGGAAAAGCTTAGGAAGACATATTGGGCTTAATTTTTACACGATCGGTCAAAGAAAAGATCTAAATATTAAAAATTTAAAGGATTATCCAGGACCATATTATGTAGATGCCAAAAATACAACACATAATAATTTATATGTAGAAAATAAAAATAACTTAGACTACTTATATTCTAATATGGCTATTTTAAAAGATTGTATTTTTAGAGAAGATATTAAAAAAAATAAATGTCTTATTAGATTTAGACATCAACAAAAACTTATACCAGGAAAAATAATAAATATAGATAATGAATATAAAATAGAATATAAAAAATCAAAAGCAGTAACACCAGGACAACTTGCTGCAATTTATTTTAAAAATAAATGCGTGGGAGCAGGGTTTATTGAAAGCGTTTATTACAATAATATAAAAAGGAGCTACTAATGGAAAATCTTTTTGGTAAAAATCAAGATGGTCTTGAAGAATACAGAGGTTATATAAAAAACTATCTTTATAAAAATTTAGAAAATAACTTTATGATTTGTCGCTTTAAAAGCGATGATAGTGAATTTGTTTGTATTGGATATTTTTCATCAGATCTTGAAAATTTACCAATTAAAATAAGAGGAAAATTTACATTTCATACAACTTATGGTAAACGTTTCCAAATATCAGAGATTATTAAAGAAGGTAAAAATTTTAATAAAGATGGTCTTATTAGATATTTTTCTGGCGGACAATTTCCAGGAATAGGAGAAAAAAAAGCTGAGGCAATTGTTAATAAATTAGGTGTTGAAGCAATAGATCTAATAAAAAAAGATCCAAAATGTCTTGATGATATAAACGGTCTTAATCCTATTTTAAAAAAGCGTATTTATCAATCACTAGTTGAAAATGAAGAAAGTGATCGTGTTGTTGTAGAACTTTTAGGTCTTGGCATAAGGGGAAGACTTGCTCAAAATATTATTTCAAGATTTTCAAGCTCAGCATATGAGATAATAAAAGAAGACCCATATGCACTAATAGAACTTTTTCCGGGTGTAGGATTTAAAAGAGCAGATAGAATAGCAGAGGTTTTAAATATATCTAAAAAAGATCCTAAAAGAATACAGGCAGCATTAGTATATATTATGAATGAGTTATTAAATCAAAAGGGTAATTGCTACTTTACAAAAGAAGAAATCTTTTCAAAAATGGAGCATGATTTAAGAATTATAGATAATCTTGAGGCAAATTTAGAGGCTCTTTTTAAAAATAAAAAAGTTATTATAGAAGATGAAAATATTTATCTTAAAGCAGTTTATGAATGTGAAAAAAATATTGCAAAATATTTAAATAAATTAAATAGTAGTACATCGTTTCATAGTAATTACATAAAATTAGTAGATGATGAGTTTTTAAAATATGAACAAATGTCTCAAATAATATATACCAAAAAACAAAAAGAGGCTATTTTATCAGCATTGAAAAATAAATTATCAATCATAACAGGTGGTCCTGGAACTGGAAAAACCACAATAATTAAAGCAATTGTTGATATATATTCAATAATAAATTCTAAAAATAAAACAGATGCTGAGGCTGAGATTGCCCTTCTTGCACCGACTGGTAGAGCAGCTAAGAGAATGGGTGAAATTTTAAATTTTAAGACTCAAACAATTCATAGAGCCTTAGAATATGATGGATTTTCGGTAAAAAGAAGTGATAAAAATCCACTTGATGAGAAAATGATTATAGTAGATGAATCATCAATGATTGATATATTTTTAGCCGAATCACTTCTAAAAGCACTTAAAAAAGATGCAAAGGTTATTTTTGTTGGAGATGTTGATCAGCTTCCTAGTGTAGGTCCTGGAATATTTTTTAAAGATTTAATTGATTCTAATTTATTTAAAACAACATATCTAGATGAGATACACAGACAAAATTCAGGTTCTGATATTATAAAAATTGCAAGACTTGTTAACAGTAAAAAATTAAAAGTTGAAAATTTATTAAACCTTAATACAGATGTATCAACTAAGGTTATAAGCGATGATAATCTGGTAGGCGAGATTTTAAAAATTGTAAAAAATAAATTAAATGATGGTATAAGTTTAATTGATGATTTACAAATTTTAATTCCGCAAAGACAAGGTCCACTTGGAATAAATTTAGTAAATAGTCTTATTCAAGATTTCTACATAAAAAATAAAGATATAAAAATAGTTATAAAAAATGTAAGTGATAAAGACGAAGAAATTGAGACTAAATTTTATGTAGGAGATAAAGTAATACAAACTGAAAACGATTCTAAAAATAACATTATGAATGGAAACATTGGAAAAATAGTTGCAATTCAAGGTCTTGAAACAGGTAATCCGCTTGTCTTTATTAACTTTGATAATAGAACTGTTCAATATGATAAGCAAAGTATGTCTAAAATAGAACTTGCTTATGCAATAACTATTCATAAATCTCAAGGCTCAGAATATCCTTATATAATTGTTCCAATATCTAGAAAATACGCCAATATGCTAAAAAAAGAACTAATATATACAGCAATAACTAGAACAAGAAAAAAACTTTATCTACTTGGAGATTTATACTATCTTCCATACAAGACAACAGACCTTCTTGCTAAAAGAAAAACAACTCTTTCTAAAAGATTAAAAGAAGAACTAAACAATAATGAAACAAATAAAAAAAACATCTTTGATGATATTGTTTTAATAAACCCATCAAGGGGTTAAAATGTTATAATTTAATTAAGCCCTTATAGTATAATGGCAGTACGCAGCAATGGTAATGCTGAAATCCTAGTTCAATTCTAGGTAGGGGCAAAAAGGAGATTTATGTTAGATAATATTTACACATTAGATGATTTTATAAACTATATTCAATCATTTTATAAAGATGATGATATAGTTAAAAAAATGATTTCAAACTGTCTAAAAGACACATTAGATAGGACAATTAAAAGATTGAAAAATGGAACATATTTTGTAATTACAGGAGATATTCCTGCAATGTGGCTAAGGGATTCTTCTGCTCAAATAAGACCGTTTTTATTTCTTTGCAAAAAATCTAAACAAATTAAGGATATCGTAAAAGGAATAATAGAAACTCAAAAAAATCAAATTTTATATGACCCATATGCTAATGCATTTAATGAGGAAGAAAATGGAAATGGACATCAAGATGATACAACTAAAATGAGCCCACTTATTTGGGAGAGAAAATATGAAATAGATTCTTTATGTTATCCTATTCAATTAAGCTATTTATATTATAAAAACTCTAATGACTCGTCTATATTTGATAAAAAGTATTTAGATATGGCTAAACTTGTAGTTGAGACTTTTATAACCGAGCAAGACCATGAATTAAAATCTAAATACCGCTTTGAAAGAACAAATCCCGGTATTATGGAAGTTGTTGAAAGAAGAAAATATGAAACACTTTCAAGAGCTGGTCTTGGTACACCTGTTAAAAGAAATGGTCTTATTTGGTCTGGATTTCGTCCAAGTGATGATGCATGTCAGTTTGGATACTTGATACCTAGTAATATGTTTGCTGTTGTTTGTATGAGATATTTAAAAGAGATAATTGTAAACTTTTATCAAGATGAGACAGGCTTTTTAGAAAAAATAGATAAGCTTGAAAAAGAGGTTGAACTATCTATTGAAAAAAATGCTGTAGTTGAAAAAAATGGTAAAAAAATATATGCTTTTGAAATTGATGGATTTGGCAATTATTCCTTAATGGATGATGCTAATGTTCCGAGTTTATTATCTGCAACTTATCTTGGATATTGTAAAAATACAAGTCAAGTATATAAAAATACAAGAGAGTTTATTCTATCTAAAAATAATCCATTTTATTTTGAAGGAAAATTTGCAAAAGGTGTAGGAAGCCCTCATACTCCACCAAATCATATATGGCATATTGCACTTGCAATTGAAGGAATTACTACAACTGATGTAAATAGGAAAAAGGAAATTCTTGAAACATTTAAAAACACAACTGCTGGAACTTATATGATGCATGAGGGATTTAACGTTGATAATCCAAATGAATTTTCAAGATCTTGGTTTAGTTGGGCTAATTCAATGTTTATAGAGTTTTTGCTTTCTATAAACAATATTAAACTTGAAGGTCTTGACGATTAGAAAATAAAAATAGTCTCAAACTTAAGTATTTTAAGTTTGCAACTATTTTTTTTAGCTTTATTTAAGTTCAAATAATATAATTTCTAAAAATAAAAGAGCCAATTGCGTAGGGGCTCTGCGTACTTAGCATATGTCTAACGAAGTTGTGTGTAGCTTACTGATGTCTAACCTTTAGCATATTTAAATTTTATCATACTGTTTTAGGAAGTAAATTTTTTTAAATTGTGAGTTTAAAACTAGTTAGACCATAAACTTTGAACTAGAGCCATAATAAAAAAAGAATTTAATCTTGATTTGATTGATGAGCCTATTATTATGGTAAATGGCTATGATATGCATATAATAGAAGTGACAGTGGTAAATAGTATTGGCATTTTAGATAAAGAAATTGATAATTTGCTAAAATTTAAAAAATTTAGCGTGAAAAAACTAAGGGTGGATTTGTTTTTTATAGATATTTCATAAAATCGTAAGATAAATGGCTTTGGAAAATTAAATAGCAAGGCTATACTATTTATCAAAAAAACAAAAATATAGAAATAACAAATAATAGTTATACATAAGTTAATAATTAAAAATATAAAAAGAGGAAAGTTATGCCAAATTTAAAAGCAACAGAATATAAAAAATTCGAAGATATAAAATATGTTCGGAAAGATGGAAGCGAGTATTGGAGTGCGAGAAAACTTGCTGCTGTACTTGATTATTCGCAGTGGAGAAATTTTCAAAAGGTAATCAATAGAGCAATGATTGCTTGTGAAAATAGTGGACATAAAGTAAAATATGATTTTGCTGAGGTCGGCAAAATCGTGGAGGCCGGCGCCACAAGTAAATCTATTAAAGACTATGAGCTTACAAGATATGCTTGCTATTTAATTGTGCAAAATGGTGATCCGAGAAAAGAAGTGATTGCGCTTGGACAAACTTATTTTGCTATACAAACATATCGTCAAGAAATAGCAGAGCATTTTAATCAGCTTGATGAAAACAGGAGAAGACTTGTTGTTCGTGGAGATGTTAAACAATGGAATCAACTTTTAGTGGAAACAGCACACGATGCAGGAGTCATAACAAACGAAGAATTTGCTATATTCCAGAATGCAGGATATATGGGATTATATGGTGGATTAGATGTAGAAGATATACATTACAGAAAAGGCTTAACTGCAAGACAAAAGATTTTGGACTATATGGGAAGTACTGAACTTATTGCTAATTTGTTCAGAATATCGCAGACCGAAGAAAAGCTAAGAAAAGATAAAGTTGAAGGTTTAAAAGCAGCAACAAAAGTTCACTATTCGGTAGGGAAAGAAGTTAGAAGGGCTATTGAGAAAATAGGTGGAACTATGCCAGAGGATTTGCCTGTTCCAGAAAAAAGTATTCAACAAATTGAAAAAGAACAAATAAAACGTTTGAAGGATAAAGCTAAAAAAGGCAAATTGATGTTGGATGAATAACGCTGATATCAGAATAATTCTAATATTGTAGTATCGCCATTTTGTACTGTTTTGATAATGAAAATATCTGGATATAGTGGCTCTCTTAAGAAGTTAGGGGTATAAGTCTTTTACACTTAACCTCCACCTTAATTTTTCAGCAGAAAGGTTAAGGTGTTTTTTTATGGAACGATAGTTCTAAAAATATTGCCTTCTTTAAATATTGGATTCTGACCTGAGTAAAGCTGTGTATATTTATATGTATTTTATGTATTTTTATTTCAGATTCAAGTTTATCTGCAAGACCTATTATTTCTCCAAAAACTTTGGCGTGCAATAACTAACTAGTATTTCATATATAAAATTATATCATTTCGCTTTTTGCAACAATGTTATTGTCTCAATGTGGGATGTCATTGGAAACATATCAAATGGTGTGATACTTATTATTTTGTATTTTCTTTCTAAATATTTTAAATCAGTAGAAAGAGTTTTAGCATCACATGATATGTATATAATATTTTCTGGATTTATTGAAAAAATATTTTTAATAACATCTGCTCCAAGTCCAGTTCTTGGTGGGTCGATTACTAGTTTATCGATTTTGATCTCTTTTTTATTTTTGCTAAATTTAAAAAAATCATCAGCTATAATTTCAATATTATCAATTTTATTTTTTACTATTGCATCCCTAGCAGCTCTTGTGGCATCTTTATTTATTTCAACAGAATATATTTTATTTACATATTTAGATAAAAATATTGAAATAGATGATACACCTGAGTATGCATCTATTATAATATCGCTTTTTTTAAAATTTCCTAATTTTAAAATTTTACTGTAAACATTCATAGCCTGCTTATAATTAAGCTGGAAAAAACTTGTAGGGGATAAGTTAATAAATTTATTATCAGGATAATATTCACTTAAACAATCATCACCTAAAACTTTTATCTCTTTTAAATTTATTCTTTTTCTATCATCGGGGTCTTTTAGTATTATTTTATAAATTGATTTAATAAATGGATATTTACATAATAAATTATTTGCAAAATCACTAATATCAAAATCATCTTTTAAGTAAAAATAAACCATCATTTCATGTTTTATATTTTCTCTTATTCCAATTTCAAAAAGAGTTCCTGATTTTTCTTTTTTATTATATATTGGGATATTACTAATTTTTATATCTTTTATAACTTTTTTATAAAAGTCATTTATTCTATTTGATTGAATAGGACAATATGCCATATTAAATAATTGGTTTGTTCCTTTTCGATAAAGGCCAGATACTATATTTTTTCCTATTTTTTGAATTTTTATCTCGGTTTTATTTCTATAACCTAAAATTTCAGGACTTTTTATTATATTATTTATTTTAATATTATCAATTTTTATCTTTTGACATTTTAGTAAAAATTTCAATTTATCCATCTTATATTCAAGTGTTTTATTGTATTTTAAATGCATCATAGTGCATCCACCGCAAATTGTATAATATGGACATATTGGGTTAATTCTATCATCTGATTTTTTTATAATTTCAATAATTTTTCCTTCTAGTGAGCCTCTTTTATTTTTATTTATATCAGCTCTAACAATCTCATTAGGAAGAGCATAGTAAATATAAACTGGCTCATTTTCTAAATAAGCAAGTCCTTCGGCATCGTTTGCAAGTCTTTGAATTTTAATTGTTTTATTCATATGATCACCAATAAAAATATTATACATTATTTTATTTTTAGATAAGTAAAAAAAGTAAAATAGTATATAATATAAATATGATTGATAAAATGTTCGGGGAAATTGAACAAATTAAAGATAATTCAGTTATATTAAAAACTGGCTCTTTTTATTTTGAACTTTTAGTCTCAAATCCTTATTCATATAATGTTGGAGATTCTAGTGTTATATATACTCATTTAATGCTTAGGCAAAATGAAGATGAGATATTGTTATTTGGATTTAAAACAGCCTTAGAAAAGGCTTTATTCTTAAAGCTTATTAAAATTCAAGGAATTGGTCCTAAAACAGCAATTGCTATTTTAGCAAAGGATAATGCTGAAAAAATAATTGAAGAAATTCAAAATGGAAATATAAATTATCTTTCAAGTGTACCAAAACTTGGATTAAAGACTGCTCAAAAAATAATTATAGAACTATCTGATAAACTATCCCAAAGCATATATAACACATCAGATGATTTAAAAATGGTTTCAGCAACTTTAAAATCATTTGGTTATAGTGATAATTTAATAAGTAAAGCAATTTCTAAGATTGAAAAAAGTTCTGATTTATCTAAAATGGTTAAAGATGCTTTAAGGGTAATCGCAAGTAGTAAATGATGGAAGAAAAAGAAATATCATCACTTAGACCTAAAAAACTATCAGAATATGTAGGTCAAAACGATACAAAAGAAATTATAGATGTTTATCTTAAAGCAGCAATAAAGCGTGGTGAAGCACCTGATCACCTGCTTTTTTATGGACCGAGTGGACTTGGCAAAACAACACTTGCAGAAATCATATCAAATGAATTAGACACAAATTTTAAAGCAATAACGGCTGGTTCAATTGAAAAAACAGGTGATTTAATTTCAATACTAACATCTCTTAATGCAGGTGATATTTTATTTATTGATGAAATACATCGTCTTCCTAAAATAGTAGAAGAGGTTCTATACTCGGCAATGGAGGATTATGTAGTAGACGTAGTTATTGATAAAGATGGTGAAAAAAGAACACTAAGACTTGATTTAGTCCCTTTTACACTAATTGGCGCAACTACAATGTTTGGCAATATTTCAAGTCCTTTAAGATCTCGTTTTGGCGCTATTTTTAAACTTAATTACTACACTTGTAGTGAGATATTAGAAATTTTAAAAAGAACAGCTTTAATCTACGATGTTAAATATGATGAAATGGCTTTATATGAAATTGCTAAAAGATCTCGTTTTACTCCAAGAATTGCCAATCAATTATTTTTAAGAATTAGAGATTTTGCGGATGTTTTAAATAGTGGCTGTATAGATATGGATATTGTAAAAAAAGGGTTTAAGCTGCTTAAAATTGATGATGATGGTTTAAATGAGCAAGACATAAATTATTTAAAAGCACTTTTAAATAATTTCTCAGGTGGGCCTGTTGGAATTGAAACATTATCTACATTTATTCATGAAGACCAAATGACAGTATTTGATGTTTATGAACCATATCTTATAAGTGAAGGTTATATTAAATGTAGCCCCCGTGGTAGGGTTGCGCTTGATAAAGCGTATAAAAAACTTGGATTAATTAAAAAAGGTAAAAAGGATTTATTTTCAAATGAATAAAAATTTATTTTATTATAACCTACCCCCTGACTTGATTGCCCAAAGTCCAATTTTAAAACGAGATGAATCAAGACTTTATTTTATAAATAGGAAAACAGGCGAGCAAAAAGATTTAAAATTTAAAGATATCAAAGATATCATTAAAAAAGATATGGTTTTAGTTTTAAATGAGACAAAAGTTATAAGCGCTAGATTTTTTGCAAGAAAAGAAGAAACTAATGCAAAAATTGAGGTATTTTATCTAAATCATAATAAAAATGAAATGACCGCTTTGGTTAAACCTGTAAGAAGATTAAAAGAGGGAATAAAGCTTATTGCAGATAATAGTTTTTATCTAGTTGTAAAAAAAATACTAGATGATGGAATAGTAGTATTTTTAACTAATTTATCAGATAGTGATTTGATAGAAAAACTTGAAAAAATAGGTGATATTCCGATTCCACCTTATATAAAAGAAAAATTAACAGACAAAAATAGATACCAGACAGTTTATGCAACAAAACTTGAAAGTAGTGCTGCACCAACAGCAGGACTTCATTTTACTAATGATCTTTTAGTCTATCTTCAAAAAAAAGGTGTAGAGGTTTTAAAAATATCTCTTAAAATTGGTCTTGGAACATTTAGACCAATTAAAACAGATAATATTTTAGATCATAAAATGCATTATGAAAGTTATGAAATATCACCTAGTGTTGCTGAAAAATTAAATCATGCAATAGAAAATAAAAAAGAAATAATTGCAGTTGGAACAACTGTTGTAAGAACATTAGAATCTAATTACCTGATAAATAAAAATATTACTCCTGGCTTATATGATACAAATTTATTTATTTATCCTGGCTATAAGTTTAATGTAGTTAATCATTTAATAACTAATTTTCATCTTCCAGAATCAAGCCTAATTTGTCTTGTATCGGCATTTTATGATAGAAAAAAAATAATCGATGCCTACAATGATGCAGTTTTAAAAAAATATAGGTTCTTCTCTTTTGGGGATGCTATGCTTATTTGGTAAAATAAGTTATTATAATATTATTTGAAATATTATATAAAATTATAAAAATATGTAAGCGTTTTCATTTTAATTGAAAAAAAAGAGCTTTTTATGTATAATATAAATATATGAAAGGCTCTTTTTATCTAGCAAGTAAAAATTATTTATTAACTGTGTGGTTGGTTGTAGGATTTTCCATACTTTTTTTGTTTATAATAGCAACTATAGCGATTGTTTTTGTTATTAAAAAACGTAAGCAAAAAGAAAATTTAACAGTTGAACAGGTAAAAAAAGCAGAAGACATTATTTTATTTTTAGGAAAAAAAGAAAATATTAAAAATGTTGAAAACAGAAACGAAAGAGTTGAGTTTGAAATAAATGATGCTACAAAAATTGATATTGAAGGAATTAATTCTTTAAATTTAGGTGCAACGCTTACTAAAAATATAATTAAATTTTCAATTAAACAAAATGACATTATCATAATAAAAGAAATAAGGAAAATGCTAAGAGGTGAAAGGTAAAATGGAAAGAAAATTCTTAATAGTTGCAGAATATGGAATACATGCAAGACCTACTACAAGGCTTGTAAATGAATCAATGAAATATGAATCTCAAATATTTATGGAATCGCTTGGTAAAAAAGTAAATCTTAAATCTATTATGGGAGTAATGTCATTAGGTATTTATCGTGGAGAGGTTGTTACGATTTATATTTCAGGAAGTGATGAAGAAAAAGCTATGAAAGGAATTTCTGATTTTATAATAAGTGAGGGACTTGGAAGAATTGTATAACTTAGAAAGATTTCTAGAACTGTGCAATATTTACTCAATTAGTGGTTTTGAAAACGATGTAAGAAAATATGTTTTAGATAATATAGATAGTAAAAAATATAGCATAATTAAAGACCCCAAAGGGTCTGTTTTTGCTTATAAAAAATCAAGCACTAAAAATGCTAAAAGCATTTTAATTGCTGCTCATTTTGATGAGGTTGGTTTTTTAGTTTCTAAATTAAATAAAAATGGAACTGTCTCAATTATCCCAATAGGTGGTATAAATCCTAGAATTATGCTTTCCTGTGAGCTTTTAGTTAAAAATTCTGATGGTAAACTTATACCAGGAGTTATTGGCGGAATTGTACCTCATCTTACAAAAGGAAAAAATACCTTTGACAGTGATTTTAAAGACTTAAAACTAGATCTTGGCTTTGATAGTATAGAAGAACTTGAAAAAAATAAAATCTATCCTGGTTCTCAGGTGTTTTTTAAGAGTAATTTTAATATTAGTTTTAATAAAAAGAAAATATTTTCTAAATCAATTGACAATAGAATTGGTTGCGGAATAGTTTTAGATTTAATTAAAAATCTAGAGGATATCGAACTTGATTATAATTTATATTTAGCATTTCACACCCAAGAAGAGGTTGGTCTTCGTGGTGCTAAAATTGCAAGTCAGAATATAAACCCAGATATTATGATTGCAGTTGATACTTCCCCTATTGATGATATAAATAATCCAGATTCTAAAAATTATCTTGGTAAAGGACCAATGATAAGAGTATATGATCCAGGAAATATTATGAAAAATGATTTAAGAAGTTATTTAAAGGATAAGTTTAATAAGTATAATATAAATTATCAAGAATATTTAGGATTTGGCGGAACCGATGCTAATGCTTATAATTTTACAAATTCTGGCATAATTTCTACTGCTTTAGTTATTCCTGCAAGATATATTCACACATCATGCGGTGTTTGTGATATATCTGATATTGAAAATGAAGTTAATTTTCTAACGTTATTTTTAAAAAATCTTAAAAATTGCGAGATAATAGAATTAGTAAATAGTTTAAAATAATAATTGTTTAAAAGTTATATAAAATTTAAAAAGTGCCGAGAGGCACTTTTATAATTTATAATCTATAATTTCAAGCTCTTTTTTTAATTTTTTTATATTTTTAAATACATTTAAAAAATATGATAATAAATTCTTGTAATCTATTGCATTATTTTTAATTATATTATCATCAACGACTTTTTCAAAATTTGAAACCTTACAAAGATTTATTAAATCATATGATAGTTTGTTATTTTTATATTTTAAATAAGACATATAACCACTATAGCCTAGGATTGCCTTTTTCACAGTGAATTTAGAAATGTTAAAAGCGTATGATTTATCAAACTTAGATTTTATATGATTAGAAGATCTTTGCATAATAGATAAATCAATTCCACGTGATTTTATATTTAAATCTTTTTTAACAAGCATAGATAGTAAACTTGCAACACCTCCTAAATTGGCATTTCCAAAGTTATCTTTTATAAGATCTTTTCCATATTTTGAGATAATATAATTACCATCTTTATCTTTAATTCCTTCTGATACGACAACAAGAATATTATTTTTTATTTCTAGCATATTTTTTATATCATTTAAAAAATCATCATATGAAAAACTTATCTCTGGTGGATAGATTAAATCAGGACCATATCCTGATAAATTAGATAAATAAGAAGAAATACTAAGATATCCAGAATTTCTCCCCATAACCTCAACAATATTAACCTGTTTCATATTATATGAGGAAAAATCAATTTTTAACTCAGATATTGTTTTTGTAATATATTTTACAGCCGATAAATATCCAGGTGAAAAATAGGTATAATTAAGATCATTATCAACAGTTTTTGGAATACCTAATATATTTATTTTATAATCATTTATTTTAAAATAGTTATATAATTTATTACAAGTATCCATTGTGTCATTTCCGCCGTTTACAAAAATATATCTAATGTTGTTTAATTTAACATTTTTTAAAATACTTTCAAAATCATTATTGCTATCTAGCTTATATCTGGCGCTTCCAAAATATATTCCCGGCATATTTTTTATGCTCTTAATTTTTTTTATACTGGTTTTATCAATTTTTTCAATATTATTATTTATTAACCCTAAAATACCATATTTTGATATATAGATATTTTTTATATATTTAGCATATTTTTTACAAGCAAAAATATATCCCAAAGCCGACATATTTATAATGCTTGTTGGTCCTCCAGCCTGTATTAGGATTGCACTTCCAATTAGTTTTTTGATTTTTTTACATCTTTTATTCACATTTTTATTATATCAAAATTTAGATTATCTACCAAGATTTAATTTAAATATAAAAAAAATAGTAAATGTTGTAAAATAAAAGTAATATAAAATATAAATTAAAGGGGCTTGATATAAATGAAAATTGCGCTACTAACATCTGGTGGGGATGCCCCAGGAATGAATGCAGCAATTAGAGCGGTTGTAAGATCTGCTTTAAATAATGGTTTTGAGGTTTATGGTATTAAATATGGATATAAGGGACTTTTAGAAGGAGATATTCATAAAATGGATCGTGATTCTGTATCTGGCTTTTTGACAAAAGGTGGGACTGATCTTGGAAGTGCTAGAAGTGCAGAATTTATGGAGCCAGATTATAAGAAGAAAGGTGCTAAAATATTAAAGGATTTAGGAATAGATTATCTTGTTGCAATTGGTGGCGAAGGAACTGCCAAAGGTGCAAGAGATCTTGCTAAGTTTGGACCTAAGGTTGTAGTTATTCCTGCAACAATTGATAATGATTATTTTGGAACTGATTATTCAATTGGATTTAACACTGCATTAACAACAATAACAGATGCAGTAGATAAAATAAGAGATACATCATCATCTCATAGAAGATGCTCAATTATTGAGGTTATGGGTAGAAATCAAGGCGATTTAGCGATTTATTCAGGAATTTGCTGTGGTGCTGAAATAGTTATTACAAGTGATACTAAATATGATAAAGAAGAACTTTTTAAAACAATTTCCGCATGGCATAAAAATGCTAGAAAACATGTAATTATTATAATTACTGAAAAAATCGTAGATGTTCATAATCTAGCAAATGAAATAACAGAAAAAACAGGTTTTGATACAAGGGCAACCGTTCTTGGACATATTCAAAGAGGCGGATCCCCTGTTGCATCTGATAGAATACTTGCTACAAAACTTGGTGAGTACGCTGTAAGACTTATAAAAAATGGCGAGTATAATAAAAGTGTTGGAATAATAAATAATAGCCTTGTTAGTATGAAAATAGATGATGCTTTAAATGGAAAAAAAGATTTGAAAGCATATTTTGATTTACTAAAACAAACATCTTAATGCCTTTTAATTTAACTAGCAACCTTACTCCTAAAGGAGATCAAGTAAGTGCTATAGAAAAAATATTAGATAATTTTAAAAAAGGAATAAACGAGCAAATATTAGAAGGAGCAACAGGAACTGGTAAAACTTTTACAATTGCTAATATAATAAATAAATTAGGTAAAAAAACACTAGTAATAGCACCTAATAAAACACTTGCAGGACAAATTTATACCGAGTTAAAAGAGCTATTTCCCAAAGATAGAGTTGAATATTTTATCTCATATTATGACTACTATCAACCAGAGGCATATGTTGCATCAACTGACACATATATTGAAAAAGATGCTTCGATAAATGATAAAATAGATGAGTTAAGACATTCAGCAACTGAATCACTTCTAAGTTGTGATAATGTGATAGTTGTTGCTAGTGTATCTTGTATTTATGGTATTGGAGATATTGATGATTATTTAAATGCAACTATTTTTTTAAGGGTTGGCGATAGTCTAAAAAGAGATGATCTAATAAATAAACTAGTTCAATTTTATTATGAAAGAAATAACTATGAAAGAAAAAGAGGTTCATTTAGAGTATCGGGAGATATCATTGATGTTGTTCCTATATCACAAAATTGTGAAGGAATTAGAATAGGTTTTTCTTTTGATGAGATAGAATATCTTGAAAGATTTGACATATTATCTGGTAGAACAAAAGAAAGAATAAACTTTTTTACATTATTTCCTGCAAGCCATTTTGTAACAAGCAAGGAAAAACTAAAACTAGCAATAAAAAACATTAGAAAAGAACTATCTGACAGGATAGATTATTTTAATAAAAGAAATGAATTACTTGAAGCAGAAAGAATAAAACAAAGAACAGAATATGATTTGGCTATGCTATCTGAGATGGGTTTTTGCCAAGGAGTTGAAAATTATTCAAGACATATTGCTTTAAAGCCAGAAGGTTCAACTCCTACAACACTAATTGACTTTTTCAAAGATGATTATCTTTTAATAATTGATGAATCGCATGTAACAATTCCTCAAATAGGAGGAATGTATCACGGAGATAGAAGCAGAAAAGAAAATCTTGTTAATTTTGGTTTTAGACTGCCAAGTGCACTTGATAACAGACCATTAAGATTTTTAGAATTTGAAAAAAAGAAAGATAAAGTTTTATATCTTTCAGCAACTCCAGGAGATTATGAGTTAAAAAATAATTATCCAATTATTGAACAGGTAATAAGACCTACTTATATACTAGATCCTGAAATAATTTTAAAATCATCAAATGGTCAAATCGATGATTTATATTTTGAGATAAAAAAGCAAGTTGAAAGAAATGAAAAAACTCTAGTTACTACTCTTACAATTAAAATGAGTGAAGACTTGACAGATTATCTTAAAAAAATGAACATTAAAGTTAAATATCTTCACAGTAAGATAAACTCGCTTGAAAGAATGCAAATTTTAAGAGATTTAAGATGTAATAAATTTGATGTTTTAGTTGGTGTAAATCTTTTAAGAGAAGGTCTTGATTTACCTGAGGTTTCTCTTGTTGCAATTTTAGATGCAGATAAAGAAGGATTTTTAAGAAGTGAAAGATCACTTATTCAAACCTCAGGAAGAGCTGCAAGAAATATAAACGGTAGAGTAATTTTATATGCTGATAAAATTACTAAATCAATTGAAAAACTAATTGAAAAAACAACTAAAAGAAGAGAGATTCAAAAAAGATATAATACTTTAAATAATCTTACACCTAAAACAATAATTAAAAAAATACCTGATATTATTACAAATACTATATTTGATAATAAGGAAAATAAGAAAATAGATAAAAAAATATATGAGTTAGAACTTGAAAAAGTTTATGAAAAAATGAAAGAGGCCGCTAAGGATTTAGACTTTGAAAAAGCAATGTATTTGAGGGATATTTATTTTGAGTTAAAAAATAATAAAAATAAAAAAGATGACGATATTTAGAAAATATTTTCTAAGGCATGTTTTTAAAAATATTTTAATAATTTTATTTGGTGTTTGTGTGCTACTAACAATAGATTATATCCAACTATTACTTCCAGGATATGTCGGTAAAATTGTTGAAACATTTAGAAATTCAGCAAAATTAGAAAGTTCAAAATTATATAGTGAAATTTCAAGATTATTAGTTCTAATAATTATTTTTGCATCCTCTGTATTTTTTGGAAGAATGATTTGGAGATTTGCAATTTTTGGTGCATCTAGAAATATAGACAATGCCATAAGAAAAGATTTATTTAATCACGCTACTAAAATGTCTCAAAACTTTTATCAAAAAAATAAAGTAGGAGCTATAATGAGTTATTTTATAGCCGATGTTGAAGCTGTAAGAAATATCTACGGCAGAGGAGTTATGCAACTTGTAGATGGAACTGCCCTTTTAGGAATTGCCCTTTATAAAATGGCTATGTTAGATAAATTTCTAACAGTTCTTGCCCTTTTACCATCTTTTTTGGTTATTATGGTTATGTTTATGCTTAGACAAGAAATGCAAAAAAGATTTATTAAAAAACAAAAAGCATTTGAGATGATGAACGATTTCACTCAAGAAAGTATTTCGGGATTATCTATTATAAGAGCATACGTTAGAGAAACATTTGAAAGATTAAGATTTAAAAAAAGTACTGAAAATTATTTTGATAATGCATATAATTATGCTAAGGTTCAAAAAAAATATTTTATTTATGATTATGCTTTAATTTCGCTAGCATATGTATTTATTATTGCCTATGGTGCATATATTGTTGTTTTTTCTGGATTTAACCCAGGTGAGCTTGTAGCATTTTTAGCACTTTATGGAACAATGTTATGGCCTCTTAATGCAATTGTTGAATTTGTTCAAACATTCACTCAGGCTAATGGAAGCTCTAAAAGGCTAGCAAAGTTTTTAGATACTGAGGTTGAAATTAAAGATGGAAATGATATTTTAAATTTAGATGAAATTAGTGGTTCTATAAAATTTAATAATCTTAGTTTTAAATATCCTGATGATGATAAATATGTTTTAAAGAATGTCTCATTTGAAATAAAGGATGGAGAAAAGGTTGGAATTCTTGGAAAAACAGGAAGTGGTAAATCAACAATCGTAGAACTTTTGCTTAGACTTTATAATGTAGATAAAGATAAAATTATAATTGGCGGGCAAGATGTATTAAATCTACCAATAAAATTTGTAAGAGATAATATAGGATATGTTCCACAAGATAACTTTTTATTTTCTGATACTATTAAAAATAACATTGCCTTTTATAATAATAATATAGATGATGAGAAAATAATTCTTGCATCAAAGCAAAGTGCAATATATCAAAATATAATGAATTTTACTAATAAATTTGATACAGTCATTGGTGAAAGAGGAGTTATGATATCAGGTGGTCAAAAGCAAAGAATATCAATTTCAAGAGCTATTATAAAAGATCCTAAGATTTTAATACTTGATGATTCTGTATCTGCTGTTGATGTTGAAACTGAAAAAGAGATTCTTGATACTCTTTCTAAAATAAGGGAAAATAAAACAACCATTTTGATTGCTCACAGAATTTCTACAATTAAAAATATGGATAAGATTATATTTATAGATGGTGGCAAAGTTATTGATATTGGCTCACATAATGATTTAATTAAGAAAAATAAAGAATACAGAGATTATGTTTTATTGCAATCTCTTGAAAAATTATAAAGGATGATATTATGTTTTCTGAGTATATAGATGACAATTTTAATAATTTGAAAATATCTCCAAAAGAAAAAAGATCTCTTCTTAAAAGACTTCTAGTCTATCTTAAACCATATAAGAAAAAACTTATTTTGATTGTGTTTGTTCAAATAATGTTCGCATTCTTTGATCTTTTCCCACTTGTTTTAATTGGTAAAATACTTGACTTAATTGGTGGTATTCAATACCAAAATGGAATTTTAAAACATATGCTTCTTGACTATGTTCCACCTTCACTTTTATATATATTTTTATCTTTGTTAGCATACGCTATAATTGTAATAACGTCTGCAATAGTTGGATATTATAAAAATCTTTGGCTTGATAAGACAGGTCAAAAAATTGTAAAAGATGTAAGAAGAGATGTCTTTTTGCATATTCAAACGCTTGATTTAAGTCAAGTTAATAAAATACCAGTTGGAACACTTGTTACAAGAGTTATAAATAATACTGAAAGCCTTGAATATTTATATTCTTATTTAATTGTTGACTTTATTTATACATTTGCAAGTATTCTGATGTATTTTATCGCAATGTTTTATCTTTCATATAAGCTTGCAGTTCCAATTCTTGGATTTATATTTTTGATTGTGATAGTTACTATTTTATTTAGATATTTAGACAGAAGAGCATACAGACATAATAAAAAAAGAGAATCTGAGCTTAATGCGTTTTTATCTGAGAATTTATCAGGAATGAAGATAATTCAAGTTTTTAATAAAGAAGAAGATAAAAAGAAAGAATTTGCAAAAATTTCTAAAAGATTAAAAAATAGTCAATTAAAGACAATGTTTGTTCATTCAACATTCAGACCATTTTTGTTTTTAATCGCAAGATTAGCTGAGGTATGTGCTTTTTATTTATCTATAAAATATATATTAAATGGAAGTCTAACATACGGTATAGTTTTTTCTTTTTATACTGTTTTAAGTGGATTTTTCTGGCCTATAATTTCTATAACAGATCAATTTGACATTTTACAAAATGCCCTTGCAGCAGGGGAGAAGGTATTTTCAATACTTGATTTAAAACCAAGTATTACAGATAAAGAAGATGCAAAGGATTTAGAAAAATTTAGCGGAAATATCGAATTTAAAAATGTTTGGTTTAAATATAATGATGATGAGTGGATATTAAAAGATGTCTCATTTAAGGTTTTGCCTAATGAGACTGTTGCAATTGTTGGACCTACTGGAGCTGGTAAGACTACAATTTTAAATTTAATTGTTAAAAACTATTTGCCACAAAAAGGAGAAATACTTCTTGATGGTATAAATATTTTAGACCTTAGTGCAAGGTCAATAAGAAAGCATATTGGACAAATGCTTCAAGATGTGTTCTTATTTTCTGGAACTATTTATGATAATCTAACATTTGGAGATAGTAGTATAAAAAAAGAAGATGTTTATCATGCAATTGATTATGTCGGTGCTAGTAAAATTATTGAAAAAGAAAAAGATAAGCTTATGGCAGTAGTAAGAGAAAGAGGAAGCAATTATTCGGCTGGTGAAAGACAATTACTATCTTTTGCAAGAGCATTTTTATATAAACCGGCAGTAATGTTTTTAGATGAAGCAACTGCAAACATTGATAGTGAAACAGAAAAAATAATTCAAAAATCACTTAAAAAACTTATGAACTTAAACACAATGCTTGTCGTTGCACATAGACTTTCAACGATAAGAGATGCTAAAAAAATAATAGTTTTACAAGATGGTAAAATAATTGAAGAAGGAACACACGAAGAACTTATAAAGAATAAATCTTTTTACTATAATCTTAATAAAATTCAAGAAAATAATATTTAAAGGAGATAGTTATGGAAAAAAAATATGCTTTAATTGTTGTTGATATGATTAATGACTTTGTATATGGAAAATTAAAATGCGATAATGCTAAAAAAATAATTAAACCAGTTAATGATTTAATTGAATTTGCACATAAAAATAACATACCAGTAATTTATACAAATGATTCTCATGTTAAAGGCAGAGATTATGAGCTTAATTTGTGGGGTGAACATGCCATGAAAAATAGCACAGGCGCAAAACTAATAGATGATATTAAATTATTAAAAAATGATATAGTAGTTTTAAAAAGTACATATTCAGGTTTTTTTAAAACTAAACTAGATAAGATACTTAAAAAAAATAAAATAGATACTCTTATTGTGTGCGGTCTAAATACTCATATTTGTGTAAGACATACAATAGCAGATGCATTTTATCGTGGATATGAAACACTAATTGTTAAAGATACAACAACATCTTTTACCGATAGTGATTATTTAGACGGTATTAAATATATTGAAAGTATTTATAAAACTAAGTCAATATCGCTTGATGATATAAAATGATACTCAAAAATAGTCTTTTTTTTCCAAATGTAAAATATTTGCATAATTTTGATAAAGAAATAATTCTAGGTAAAAAATTATGTCTTCAAGTTGATGGGTTTAATTTTAAAGAAGTATATGATTTACTTAAATTAAAAATAGAAGCATCACTTTTTAGATGTGATTTTAAATTTGGCGAGACTAGATTTTTAATTACTTCAAATATAAATTATGTAAAAACAAGTGATAGAAATTATAATATGCTTCTAAATGAAGATTCTTATTACATAGGCCTAGATTATAATTTTCTCCTTGTTTATTCCAAAAATATATCAGGTCTTGTAAGTAGTTTTACAACACTTAATAATATACTTAAATTTAAAAAAATAAATAAATTTGAAATAATTGATTATCCAAGTATTAAAAAAAGAGGAATAGTTGAGGCTTTTTATGGATACCCTTATAATTTTAGAGATAGAATAAATTTAATAAAAGACTTATCAAATTATAAATTAAATTATTATATTTATGCCCCTAAAAACGATTTATATCATAGAAGTTTATGGAATGTTTTATATCCTAAAAGATATATTAAAAATTTTAGAAAAATAGCAGATATATCAAATAAATATCATTTTAATTTTGTTTGGGCTATTCATCCAGGAGATAGTATAAATCTTGATAGTGATGATGATTTTTCAAGAGCCATTTTAAAGTTTAAGCAATTATATGATGCCGGGATTAGATGTTTTGGAATATTTTTTGATGATATCAAAAAAAATATTGATGCTAAAAAACAATCTGATTTTATAAATAAAGTAGATAACACTTTTATAAAAAAGAATAATCTACCACCTCTTGTAGTAGTTTTAACAAGATATTGTATTTCTTGGGGACCCGATATAAATACTTATTTTAAGGTTATGCTTGATAGATTAAATCCTAGTATTAATATTATGTGGACAGGTGAAAATACTATAAGTTATGTTGATGATAAATATTTTGATTTCAAGAAGTTATTTAATAAAAATAGGAGATCGTCTATTTGGTTTAATTATCCAGTAAATGATTATTGTAATAATAAAATGTTAATATCTAAAATACCATATCTTAGTAATAACTTATCATGCGTGGATGGATTTTATATAAATCCTATGAAGTATTTAAATATGTCTAAAATTAGTATGTATAATCTTGCAAGTTATATGTGGGATATTAAAAATTATGATTATAATAAATCATGGGATATAGCCTGTAAGATGGTATTTAAATCAGATTATAAGTATTTTATTAATTTATTAGATAATATTTCATATTTAAATACTAAAATTACCGATGATAAATTCTTTTTTCTAGATGAATCAAAACTTATAAAATCTGATATTTCTAAATTAAAAGATTTAATAAAATCTAATAGTTTGCACAATAATATAATAGAAACATTAGAAAATAAATTTTTAACTTATTTGAATGATATAAATAATATAAAAAGAGTAAAAAATAAAAAAATATTATCTGAGTTAAGACCATTTATAAAATCATTTTATTATATATGTAATTCGTTTTTATACTTATTAAAATATTTAAAAACTAAAAATAATAAATATAAGAAAAAATCTCTTTCTTTAATTAAAAGAATGAATAAATGTTATATCTATGATTTAAAAGAAGATGAAAATCAAATTGCTAAAAAAACAAAATTTATTGTAGAAGTTGGTGAAATGATACTTAAACCTACAATAATTGAGATATTAAATTTAAAAAATTAAATTATAAAATTTAATAGGTTGCAGAGTTTTACTCTTTGCAACCTTTTATTTATACATAATAATTATGAAAATAAGATTACTTCTTTCTATAAGAAAAATTGGGTAAAAAATAAAAAAGATTATTTAATTTATGTAAAAGTTTAAATTTTTCTAAAAATATTTTTAAAATTTGAGATAAATTGCATTTTAAAATTTAATAATTTAAATATATAATTTCTAATATAATATACGAATTAGGAAGGAGGATAATATGCTTAATCAAATAGTTCTTATAGGAAGGCTAACTGATGATCCTACAATTAAAACCGTTGATTCCGGCAAAAAGGTTTGTGAAGGGACAATAGCAGTTAGAAGAAGCTTTAAAAACCAAGATGGTAAATACGATACTGATTTTATTAAATTTAGCACTTGGGAAGGCCTTGCTACAAGTTTTTCCACATACGCAGAAAAGGGAACACTTGTTGCAATTAAAGGTAGACTTCAACCATTTAAATATGATATTTCAGATGAGAAGTTCATAAATATTAATGGCGTTGTTGCAGAAAAGATTACATATCTTTAATAAGTTTTCCGTTTGATGGGCTACAATAAGTAGCCCCTTTTATTTTGGGTTTAATCGGGT
>CAUTNH010000006.1:0-33831 GCA_963540225.1 uncultured Acholeplasmataceae bacterium
ACTGCCTTAAGGCAAAGTAGTAACTCATTTGCAGCAAGGTCAACTATCTCTTTTGCATAAATATTACCATTGTCTGCAAAATCTGTTGTAATTTTTGCAAGGGATGCAATTTCTGTTCTTGAACTTACAAAATTATGAAAAAACTCAATTGCCTTACTAGGAGAGTTAACTCCGGTTTTTTCAATTAGTCTTTCATGATATTTTGTAAGAGGGATTCTTCTATCAAGAGCTCTTGCGACACTTTTCATTGATAAAAATCCAAGACTATATGCGCTTCCTAAATCACCCTCGTAATATCCTAGCCCTCCAGCATTATGAGTTTTTCCTGTTTTATCAATTCCCAAGCAATTCATTCCTGTTCCTGCGATTATAACAATTCCTTCGTCAAAATTAAGGCTTGTAGCAAGAGCATTATATGTATCATTTTTAGCCCATACTTTAGTATTTGCAGTAATTCCTTTAAAATTTGCTGACATCTCAATTAGATTTTGTTCATCAAATGAATCCTTAATACCTCCAAGACCTATGAAGCAGGCTGTAAATTGGATATTATCAGGAAGATTTTCTAATGCCTTATTTATTGATTCTATTGTTGTTATTGTAGGAACACTATCAATTGCAGACGGGCCGCCAAGTCCTATATATACTTCTTTTTTATTTTCATCAATTACGCATACCTTAGTCTTTGTTCCGCCACCATCAATTCCTAAAAAATATTTTTTCTCCATTATGTCACCATCATTTATTATTTTTTATTTTAAATAAATATTATCTTAATTATACCACAAAAAATAGTTAAATAATGTTATTTAAAAATAAAAAAGTATGCTATATGAATTTATCTTTAATATTCTCTCAATTTTAAAATATCAAATTTTATGATTTCACATTTTTTTATTTAAATAGCGTGAAACAAATATTACATATTTACCCATATTTTGTGTTTATATATTATTTAAATAACTTGGTTTTTGTGAAATAGTTGAAAAAAAGATTAAAATATGTTATATTTATAACCGTGAATAATAAAGTTTTTAACCGCAAAATTGAACAGTATTTACTTAAGTGGAAAAGATCTGACAATAAGCTTCCTTTAATTATTGAAGGGGCAAGACAAATCGGAAAGACTTTTTCTGTTTTAGAGTTTGGAAAAAACGAATATAAAAAACTTATTTATATAAATTTTATTACAAATCCTGAATATAAAAAGATATTTTCTAATAGTCTTGATATAAACAACTTGCTTGCACTAATTAGCCTGTATGCAACAGATGATGAACTTATAGAAAATGATACTCTTATTTTTCTTGATGAAATACAAGATTGTCCTAATGCTGTTGTTGCTTTAAAAAGTTTTGCACAAGATAAAAGATATGATGTTATATGCTCTGGATCTCTTATTAGTATGGTTCAATCAAATTTTAGTTCTTATCCAATTGGCTATTGCACAGTTTATGAAATGCACGGAATGGATTTTGAAGAGTTTTTAGATGCAATGGGGAAAAAGATAGTTATTAAAAATATGCTTTTAGATATTTTTAAATATAAGAAAAATATTGATCCATCGCTTGCTGATAGAATATCTGATTTATTTAAAGCCTTTCTTCTTACAGGAGGATTTCCAAAATCAGTTTTAACATATATTGAAACAAGAGACTTTAACAGGCTTGAAAAGGTTAAGTCTGAAATAATTGATGGATATATAAAAGATATTTCATCATATGGTGATATTTTTGAAAAAGCAAAGGCATCAGAACTACTTTTTTCAATTCCAATGCAACTTTTAAAAAGTAATAAAAAGTTCCAATTTTCAAAAATTAAAAAGCATGCTAGACTTCGTGATTATGAAGCATCTCTTAACTGGCTTACTAAATCAAGTGTAATTTACCCAGTTAAAAAAATTGAAAGTCTTGAGTTTGATTATATGCCGATTATTAGTGATAATAATTTTAAGCTTTACCTTCGTGATACAGGATTGCTACTTAATTTATATAAAAATAAAGATATGTGGAAAAGAATAATTGAAGGTAAATATTTTGAAGATAATGGTTCTATTATTGAAAATTATATACTTGATTGCCTTTTAAAACAAGATTTTAATCCTTTCTTTTTTAAAAAGGAAAGTGGTCTAGCAATTGAGTTTATTATTTTAAGTGGTGATTTACTAATTCCTATAAGTATGAAAAAACATATTAATTTTGACCAATCAATTGACATACTTTTAAAAGAACAATATAAAAATATTTCTTTTGGGTTTAGAATTAGTGAGAACACTTTCCGATTTGAAAAAAATATTTATACTATACCTATTTATTCACTTTTTTTACTAAAAGAATATCTTAATATATTAGATCCGGATATTCTATGTAAAAAAATAAGCTTAAAAAAGAAAGATGAGGATATTAAAGATGATAAAGACATGCTATGTTGATTTAGATGTTTTAATTAAAGATAAAAATGAACTTTTAAACTATGCGACAAAAGAATGCTTTAAAGCAGGTTTAATTGATAGCGAAGAAGAATTTTTAAAATCTTTAATTAAAAGAGAAGAAGAAATAACAACGGCAATAGGAAAACAAATCGCAATTCCTCACGCAATTGGTAGTTTTGTTAAAGAATCGTTTGTCTATTTTATAAGATTAAAACATCCTATTGATTTTAATGCTATTGATAATGAAAAAGTAAGAATGTTTTTTGTTATTGGAACATCTGAGAATAAAAAAGATGAGCATTTAAAAGTTTTATCAAGAATTGCCAAACTTTTACTAGATAATGATAAGAAATTTAATTTCTTTAATATAAGGGATGCATTATATTTAAAGAAAGAATTAGAAAAAATCTTTTGCCCTAATATTTTAGTGGTTGATTGTAATTTTGTATTCATCGATAAAATTAAAAAGGAATTTGGTTCATCTTTCAATCTTTACTTTAAAGATAAAAAAGATAAAATTACTTTATTTGACTTTCACGACTACGATTATGTTTTAACTTTTTCAAATGATAACTTATTTGATGGTGCTATAAAAATATCTGATTATAAAGAGCTTTATGATAATCTTAAAAAAATAAAGGAGAGTAAAAATGAAAACTAAAAAATTATTTAATAATCTTAATCCGGCATTTTTTAATGTTTTATCAAGCCCTAATAAAGAAATTTATACCGATTGCATATTTTTAATATATGATTTATTAGACAGTGTTGAGCATGCCTTTCAAGGTGAAAGAGATGTTGTAGTTCAACTTTTAATGCAATATTTTGAAGATATGGAAAATGATATTGTTGAAGATGGAGAATTTTTGAAAACTCTTACTCCAAGACAAAAATCAAATTATGTCTTAAATTATTTACGTGATTGTGGTTGGATTGGTGAAGAAGAATTAGGCGATTATAAAACATCGGTTAATTTATTTGATTATTCAATTATGATTATTGAAGTTTTAAAATCAATTATTTCAGGAGAGCAGTTTGAATATAGTGGTGAAATTTATATTGTATATTCTCTTTTAAAGAACTTCAAAAAAGAAGAAGGTGTTGGAATAATTGAACAAGCAAAACTCCAAACTGCAAAAATTACAAGAAGATTGCGAGCATTAAAGGCTAATATTTATAGATATTATTATGATATTACTAAAAATAAAAAAGGCGATAGCCTTGCTCAAATTCTTGAAACTTTGCTAGTTGAGTATAAAAATAACTTTTTTGATAAAGCATACTTTAATTTAAAAACTAAAGATTCTCTTCCAAAATATAAAGGTTTAATTTTACAACTTGTAGCAAGTATATATGACAATGAAATAACAATGACAGAGCTTGCAGAATCTCTTATGAAGGAAAAAGAAATCGAAAACTTTGATGATGCATATCATGAAATAGAACAAAATCTAAGAGAAATTAAAAATTCATTTAATGCATTCGATAGTTTAATTAGTGAAATAGATACTAAAAACGAGCAATACATAAGTGCATCGGCTGCTAAGATAATGTTTTTAACAAATAGATCAGATGATATAGAAGGAATTATAAACAGAATTTTAGATGCGTTTTTGAAAAATAAAATAGATAGTGATCTTTCTCAAAGTTTTTTTAATTTAGTAAATTGTAGAAACATTGACTCTGATTCACTTCATACTCCAAGAACATATAGAGAAATAACAGACAGTGATCAATTGCTTTTTGGAAGTGATATTATTTCAGATGATTTAATGAAGCAAAAGTTAAATCTTTTAATGAAAAATAATATCTACGGTAAAAAGGAAATAAATAAATATGCAATGCATCTTTTAGAAAATAAAGATCAAATTTATGCTAGTGAGTTTTTAATTGAAGATAGAGAAGATTTAGTAAAACTTGTTCTAATATTTCTTTATTCAAGATCTACTCAGATAGGATATAGTTGTGAGGTATTACAAAATGTAGTGGTAAATAATTTTTTAACTTTTCAGGATTTTATAATTAAACCAAGGAGGAGAAACTAATGATATTAACAAAAAGACAGGCTTTTTTAGAATTTAGTAAAGAATACCAAAGTCTTAAAGAAGGAGAAAAAAGCGAATTTTCAAGAATTTGTAATAAATTATTACAAGTAAATTTTTTAACAATTAAAAAGGCAAATGATGCTAACGATTATAGGTTTTTTCTAGCATATAAAGATTTGTTTACTCCATTTTTTGCTTTACTTGATTTTGAGGTAATAATTAAAAGAGATGATGGAGTTGCTTTTATAGTTAATGAATCAAATTATAATCATCTACGTTTAAGAAAAACAGAGAGTATTCTTCTTCTTATTTTAAGAATTTTATACCAAAAGAAAAAAGAAACCGTAACCCTTGGAAATGATATTGAGATATTTTTATATGAAGTTCATGATGAACTTACAAAAATAGGATATCTTGACAATAAAAGAATTACTAAAAATGAACTTAAGCCTTCACTTCAAATGTTTAGAAACTATAACATAATTGATTATATAGACACAGGTCTTCATGACGATTGTAGATTAAAAATATATCCAACTATTGTTCATGTTACTAATTTAAATGAAATGTCTGAGATACTTGATAAACTTGATGAATATGTAAAAGAAGGATTGCAAAAAGAGGAATAAATATGAAAAAATTAACAAAAGTAAAACTTATAAATTGGCATCTTTTCTCAAACCAAACTATTGTAGTAGATGGTAATACATTAGTCTCTGGTGAAAACGGTGCTGGAAAATCAACATTTCTTGATGCTATTCAATATCTTCTAGTAGGTGGTCGTGGTGGTGCTAAATTTAATATTGCCGCAAATGATATGGCCAAAAGAACACTTGATGGTTATGTAAGAGGTAAAATAGGTGCTGAAAATAAAGAGTTTTTAAGAAATGGTGATGTAATAACTCATATTGCATTAGAGTTTTATGATGAAATAAATAAAACATACAATATAATCGGTGCTGTCTTAGATTTACCTAAAAATTCATCTTTAAAGGAAAGATTATATATTTTAGAAAATTATGCAATCACTGAGGAGATGTATGTAGAAAATAATAAACCACGTGATTATAAGAATATGAAAGACTACCTAAAAGGTGTCGGAGTTGAGTTTGATTATTTTGAATCTCAGAAAAAATATCGTGATGCAGTTTCTAAATTTTTTGGAATTGATGCTTTGAAGTATTCTAAACTTTTACCAAAGGCTTTAGCATTTAAACCGGTTGATTTACAAAGTCTTGTATTTGAGTTTTTACTAGATGATAATCCTATTGATATACAGTCTTTAAAAAATAATGTTAATCAGTTAAAAAAAGTTGAAGCTCAAATAAAATCAGATCGTGAAAAACTTGAAAGTCTTGAAAAAATTAAAGAAGTTGGGAATGATTTAATAAAAAACGAAGAGCAACTTGATGTAAATAAACTTATAAATAATCTTAACTGGGTTGAGCAAAGAGAGACATTTGTTCAAAAAAGTGAATCTGAGATTAGCTCGCTTGATAGAAAATTAGAACAACTTCGTGAAAAAAGAAAAGATGTTGAATCTAAAATAAGTCAAAATGATGATAGAATTTTATCCCTTGAAAAAGCAAAAGATTCTAATGATTTATCTAAAACAGTAGATAAAATAAAGCAAGAAAAAGAAAACATTAAAAAAGAATATGAACATCAAAATGAAATATGTGCAAATATTAGAAAAATGCTTGATGAAGAATATGATTATCTAAAAGAAATTATTCGCCATGTTCCAGATAAATCAATGGCTGCATTTTGTGATTACTACTCTAAAAATAAAAATCAACTAATAATAAAAGATTTAGAAAATCACCTATCGCTTGTTGCGCAGGCAATTGATTCATATGATAAAGCCTTTTATGTTGAAAGACAAAATATTGAATCAGATAAAAAGGATTTATCCGAGCAATTAAATAAAGCAAAACAACAACTAAACTCACTTGAACAAAACATAAAACCATATCCTAGAACTGTTGTAATGCTAACTGATGTAATAAATAAGGAACTATCAAAAAAATATGATAAACAAATAAATGCTAGACCATTTGCTGATTTAATTGATATATCAGATGAGTCTTGGAGAAATGCAGTTGAGGGTTATTTAAATACTCAAAGATTTGATATTATAATAGAACCGCAATACTTTGATGATGCACTTGAAATATATGATAATGTAAAAATGAATGAAAAAATTTATGGTGTTGGTCTTGTTAATACTACAAAACTTGCTGAATTTGACTATATTGGAGAAAATACTTTAGCATCAAAAATTAAAACAGATCATATATATGCGAGAAAATATGCTAATATGCTTTTATCCCAGGTTATATGCTGTGAAAATGTTCAAGATATTAAAAAATTTAAAAGAGCAGTTACAAAAACTGGTATGACATATGGCAATTATACTGCAAGACAAATTAACCCTAGCAACTGGGAAGTTCCATTTATTGGTAAAAAAGCAACAGAAACACAAATTATGCTTGCAGGAGAAAATGTTAAAAAATTAGAAGAAGCAATGAAAATTTATTACTCGCAAACAGATAGAAACGATACAATCCAAAGACTTATATCAAGAACAAGAGCAAAACAAATTCTTTCGCAAAACCAATTAATTTATTTTGAAAGTGTTGATGATTTAAGAAAAGAGATTTTAAACCTTGAAAGAAAAATAGAATCTTATCAAAGCGATAAATCAGTTAGAGATATTGAAATGGAACTTGATAAAGAAAGGGAAATTAAAAGAAATCTTAGACTTGAATCAGATAGTCTTATTGGAGATATTACATCTGTAAAAGATAAAAAATCTCAAATTCTTCAAAATCTTGATCAAACAAAACATATGCTTGATGATTTTATAAAAGAGCAAAAAGAGTTCTCAGAAAGTCATCCTGAAAAACTCGCAATGGCTCAAAGCCAGTATTATAATTTAAAACAAAAATGTGGTCATGATTATCAAAGAGTAAATGACTATATTGCAAAATCTGATGTATCATTAAGTAGTCTTTTACCAAAACTTGAAAATCAGGTTGTAAATTTAATGAGAGAATATATTTATAAATACTCTTTTAACGCCGAGTCAAATAAGGAAAATATTAACTTATTTATTCAAGAAGCAAATATTATTAAAAACCAAAATCTTGTTCAATATGAACTTCAAGCGGTTGAGCTTAGAAAAAATTCTGAAACAAGCTTTAAAGAAGAATTTGTAAATAAACTAAGAGCATCAATTCAAAGTGCTCAGGCTCAAATTGAAGAGTTAAATGTTGCTCTCGATGGTAAAACATTCGGATCTGACCAATATAAAATTGTTGCCTATCCTTCAAAAGATAAACAATATCAAATGTATTATAATCTAATTATGGGTTCAAAAGATTTTGAAGATCAATCTCTTTTTACCGAAGGTTTGAACAAACGTCAAGAACAAGTTTTAATGGAACTATTTGAAAAAATAGCCTCAGATGACCCACAATATGATAAATTATCGCTTAACTTTCTTGATTATAGAAATTATATGGAATATGATATCCAAATTACAAACCAAAATGGTAATATTTCATTATTTTCTAATGTTTCAAGGGAAAAATCAGGTGGTGAGACGCAAGTACCATTTTATATTGTTATTGCTGCATCATTCCAACAACTTCTATCGCATAATAGAAGAGTTGATTCTGGTTGTGTTGTTCTTTTCGATGAGGCTTTTAATAATATGGATGAATCAAGAATTGAAGCGATGATGAGATTTTATAATTCATTAAGTATTCAACTTCTAATTTCAATACCACCACAAAGGGTTCCTAATATTATTCAATATGTTAATACAAGTCTAATTATTGTAAAACATGATGACACTTCAATAATTGAAAGTTTTAGATCTGATTTAGATATTTTAGTTTAAATAAAGGCCACACCAAATTGTGTGGTTTTTTATTTTAAGTTAAGTTAATTCTTGCTTAAAAAAGTAATATTTTTTTACTGTGTTATAATTATTATTAAGGTAAAATGAAAAAAGATAAATAAAAAAGGAGTATATTATGAAACTTAAATCGACAAATAAAAAGATAAAAAGCAATGAGGTTGAATATATTTATACAATATCAGTTGAAAATTTAGATGAGGCTAAAACAATTGCTTATGAAAAAGAATATAAAAATGATTTTGAGGCTAAAGGTTTTAGAAAAGGTCAGGCGCCAAGAAATATATTTGAAAAAGTAAAAGGTCATAATATTTTACAAAACGAGGCTATTAATGTTTTATTTGAGGAATGCTTTAAAGATATTTTAAAGAAAAACGAATATGTTGTAGTAGGTCATCCAAGTGTAAGTATGGATGAAAAACTACTTGCTGGTGGAAATATTATTTTATCTCCATTTGAGCTAAAACTACTTGTTCCAATTAAACCAGATGTTGAACTTGGTAAATATAAAAAAGTTGAGATTAAAGGTAAAAATTTAAAAGTATCTCAAAAGCAAGTTAAAGATAGAATTGATGAAAAACTAAAAAAAGATACCTTCCTTAAACCAAAAGAAAGTGGTAAAGCAGTAGAAAATGGTGATACTACTATTATTGATTTTGAAGGTTTCAAGGATGGCACTCCATTTGAAGGAGGAAAAGCAAATAATTTCTCTCTTAAAATTGGATCAGGTCAATTTATACCAGGATTTGAAGAGCAAATTATTGGTAAAAATGTAAATGATGAATTTGATGTAAATGTTGTTTTTCCAAAAGAATATTTTGAAAAAAGTCTTGCTGGTAAACCAGTTGTTTTTAAAGTAAAAGTATTAGATATCAAGGTTGAAGAAAAACCAAAATTTAATGATGATTATGTTAAAGGCTTAAAAATTAAAGGTGTATCAACAAAGGAAGAATATCAAAATCATATTGAAAAAGAAATTTTAAAAGAACTTGAACAAGCAGAAAAAAGAAGAGTTCAAGAAGCAGTTGTTGATATTGTTGCAAAAGAGGCAAAAATTGATATTCATCCTGCAATGATTGAATATGATGTGTTAAGACAAAAAGAAGCAGCAAAGGCTCAGGCAAAACAATATGGTATTGATTTTGAAAAATATCTTACTTATCTTGGAAAAACTGAGGAAGAATACGATAAAGATTTAAGAAAAAACTCGGAACAAGCAATTAGAATAAATCTTGCATTATCTAAGGTAATTGAGCTTGAAAATATAACAGCAAGCAAAGAAGAAGTTGATAAAAAATATGATGAAATTGCCCAAGCATATGGTAAAACACCTGCTGAGATAAAAAAAGAATACGATAAAGAACTTATTGAAAATGAAATTAAATTTCAAAAAGTTTATGATTTTTTATTAAAAGAGGCAAAAATAGTTAAAGAATAAATATAAGGAGTGATTTAATGGCTGAAAAGCTAGAAGAAAAAACACCTGAATATAGCGAAAGTTTTCCGATTAGACCAGTTGTTGCTTTAAGAAATCTTTGTCCAATACCTGATAATAAAATAAGATTTGAGGCAGGCAGAGAAAAAAGTATTGAAGCACTTCTTGTTGCTGAAAAAAATTTTCATAAAGAGGTTATTTTACTGCTTCAAAAAAATGAAGCCGACGAAAATCCAAGTCCTGAGGATTTATATGAATATGGTGTTTTGGGAGTTATTGATTTTAAAATAAAACAACCAAGTGATAATTACAAAATAAGAATTACTGCACTTAAAAGAATTAAGATTCACAGAGTATTATCAGATGCAAAATATCTTGCGGCGCAATATGAAATAGCATCTGATTATCAAAGCGATCCAAGTGGAGTAAAAGTTTTAATCTCAATAATAAATAAAGAGCTTGAACAAAATGCTAAAAACTATATTGATGGAGTATCTGTTTTAACTAATATTAAATCAGAAACTGATCCAGATATTATGGCTAATATGATAATGTTTAATTTAAAAACAGTATCTGAGAAAGATAAATATCATTTTCTAAGCATTGACGATTTAAATAAAAGATTAGATTTTTTACTTAAAACACTTCGTCAGCTTATGCTATATCGTGAGCTTGAACAAAAAATAAATCAATCAGTTGATGAGTCTCTTGCTAAAAACCAAAAGGAATATTATCTAAGAGAAAAAATAAGAGCAATTCAAGATGAACTAGGTGATAGAACATCAAGAGAAGAAGACATAGATAAGTTTAAAAAGAAAATGGAAGAATCTAAAATGCCAGAATCTATTAAAGCAAAAATGAATGATGAGATAAATCGTTATCTTGCAACTCCTTCTATGTCTAGTGAGGCTGGTGTTATAAGAAGTTATCTTGAATTTGCAACTAATCTTCCTTGGTCATATGAGACAGAAGATAGTAAAGATATTAAACTTGCGTCAAAGATTCTTGATGAAAGTCACTATGGGTTAAAAAAACCAAAAGAAAGAATTCTTGAATATTTAGCAGTAAAAATAAAAACAATGAAAAATCCACAATCAATTATTTGTTTTGTGGGACCTCCTGGAGTTGGTAAAACATCTCTTGCTTTTTCTATTGCAAAAGCACTTAATAAAAAAATGGTTAAAATGTCGCTTGGCGGAACAAGAGATGAGGCTGAAATAAGAGGTCATAGAAGAACATATGTTGGTGCTATGCCTGGAAGAATATTAAAAAACATAGAAAAAGCAGGTTGTATAAATCCACTTTTTTTACTTGATGAAGTTGATAAAATGGCACAATCTAATCAAGGAGATCCTATTTCTGCACTATTAGAGGTTTTAGATCCTGAGCAAAATTTTAGATTTTCTGATAATTATTTAGAAGAACCATATGATCTTTCAAAGGTGCTTTTTATAACTACTGCTAACTATATTGAAAATATTCCTGAGCCATTAAAAGATAGAATGGAGATAATAGAGCTTTCAAGTTATACTGAAATTGAAAAGTTTCATATAGCAAAAAAATATTTAATAAAAAAATCCCTAGAAGAGCACGGTTTATCAGCAGATGAGTTTGAACTATCTGATGATCTTATCTATGTTTTAATAAGACATTACACAAGAGAAGCAGGTGTAAGGCAACTTTCAAGACTAATTGATTCACTTGTTAGAAAAACAATTAAGGCACAACTTGAAAAAAGAATTGAAAAGACAATAGTTGATGAAAAACTAGTTGAAAAATATCTTGGACCAAAAATATTTAATCATAATCTAGCAAAACAAAGCGATAGAGTAGGTGTTGTTACAGGACTTGCTTACACCCAGTATGGTGGAGATACCTTAGATGTTGAAATTGCAAAATTTCCAGGAAAAGGTAATATTTTAATTACTGGTAAACTTGGAGAGGTTATGAAAGAAAGTGCTCTAACAGCATTTTCATATGTTAAATCAATTTGTCAAAGTAAAAAAATAGATCCTGAAATATTTTCCAAAAATGATTTTCATATCCACGTTCCAGAAGGTGCAGTTCCAAAAGATGGACCTTCTGCTGGTATAACATTAGCAACTGCAATATATTCGCTTGTTAAAGGTGAAAAGGTTTCAAAAGAAGTTGGAATGACAGGTGAAATTACATTAACAGGTAATATTTTACCAATTGGTGGATTAAGAGAAAAATCAATTGCAGCTCATAGATCAGGACTTAAAAAGATATTAATTCCATATGATAATAAAAAGGATTTATTTGAAGTTCCTGATGAGGTAAAAAAGGATTTAAAAATTATTCCTGTTAAGTCATTAGATGAAGTTTTTAAAAATGCTATTGTAAAAGATGATAAACTATCTTAAAGGGCTTTATTCTAAAAGTGATTTTTTTGCATTTGATAAACCAATTGTTCTTTTTCTTGGAAGAAGTAATGTTGGTAAATCATCTTTAATAAATTCCTTACTTGGACAAAAGCTTGCTAAAACATCATCATCTCCTGGAAAAACTGTTGCAGTTCATATATTCACTTACGATGATATATATTTAGTTGATCTGCCAGGATATGGGTATGCTAGAAGATCTCATTTTGAAATAGATAAGTTTTCAAGCCTAACATCTGATTTTATGAATTTTTCAAAAAGATTTAATCCTTTGTGCTTTTTACTTATCGATTCTAAGGTAGGATTTACAAAAGATGATATTGTGGCAGTTGATTATCTAAAAGAGAATAATTTTAATTTTTTTATAATTCTTACAAAAATAGATAAATCAAATCAAAGTAGTCTTTATAAAAGCCAAAAAGAAGTTGAGAAAATAACTAATAACTACTTTAAAATATCAACTTTAAAAAATAGAGGTATTTTAAAAATAAAAGAGAAATTATCTCAAATATTAGGAGGATAAAATGAGAAAAGTTGTAATTTTTACAGATTCAACATCTGACTTAAATAAAGATTTATATGAAAAATATGATATAAAAGTTATTCCTTTTTTAGTTAACTATGATGATGTAGTATATAAAGATGGTATAGATATCAACTGTGATAAGCTTGAAAAACTTATTGATGAAAATAAAAATAAAAAAATAATGCCAACAACTGCTGCGCCAGGTCCTGATTTTTATAAATCATATTTTGATAAATATTTAGATGATGATTATGATATAGTTTTTATTGGTATTGGTGATAAATTATCATCTGGATATAAAAATGTTAATTTTGTAAAAACAATGATTGAAAAAGATAGGTTATATGTAATAGATTCAATGAACCTATCATCTGCTATTGGGCTTCAGGTAATAAATGCTGCTATTCTTAGAGATAGTAATAAATCTGCTAAGGAAATATATGATTTACTTATGCCAAAATCAAAGAATGTTTTTTCAAACTTTTCTGTATTTACTTTTGATTATTTAAAAAAAGGTGGAAGGGTTACTGCAACAAAAGCATTTTTTGCAACACTTTTTAAAATAAAACCAATTCTTGGTGTAAGAGGTGGACTTTTAAAAGTTAGAAAACTTTCAAAGGGGAAGTTTATAAATTCTTTGAAATTTCAACTCGATGAGTTAAAATTTCACCTTGATATGGATAACGTAGTAATGGATAAAATTTTTATAACTCATTTTAATAGTGAAGCAGTTGATTATTTTAGAGAAGAAGTTTTTAAATTAGGATTTAAAAAAGATAATATATATGATTTAAAATGTGGTGCAGTTATTGCATCTCATTGTGGTCCTGGAACTATTGGACTAATTTATGAGGTTAAGGATAGTTCTATTGAATATATAAAAGAAGTGGATTAGTTGAAGGATAAATACGATTTTTTAGAAACTGAAAAAAACCGATACCTTTCTTGGAAAGAAAAAGGTTTTTTTGCTTGCGCTGAAAAAGGTCCAAAGAAACCTTTTACAGTTGTAATTCCACCACCTAATGTGACTGGTAAATTGCATATAGGTCATGCAATAGATAACACTTTGCAAGATATAATAATTAGAAAAAAAAGAATGGAAGGTTATGATTGTTTGTATCTTCCAGGAACAGATCATGCAGGAATTGCGACGCAGGCAAAAGTAGATAATTTATTAAAAGAAAAAGGTACAAATAGATATATTATAGGAAGAGATAATTTTTTAAAAGAAGCATTTAATTGGTCTTATAAATATCAAGATGAAATTTATAAACAATGGGAGGCTATGGGGCTTTCTGTTGATTATTCAAAAATAAGGTTTACACTTGATGAAGGATTATCAGATGCTGTTTTTTATGTGTTTAAAAAATTATATGATGAAAATTTATTATATCGTGATTACAAGATAACTAATTTTGATGTTGAGGCAAAAACTGCTATATCAAATATAGAAGTTATCTATAAAGAACAACTTTCAAAACTATACTATATTAGATATAAATTTACAGATGGTAGTGGTTATGTTGTAATTGCTACAACGAGACCTGAGACTATGTTTGCAGATCAAGCACTAATGGTTAATCCAAGTGATAAGAAAAAAACAAAATATATTGGTAAAGAAGTTTTTATACCACTTACCTTAAAAAAAATTAAGATAATATCTGATGATTATGTAGACCCAAGTTTTGGTACTGGTATTGTAAAAGTTACACCAGCCCATGATCCAAATGATTTTTTAGTTGGAAAAAGACATAATCTAGATACTCCGCTTTGTATGAACACAGATGGTACAATGAATGAATTAGCCTATAAATATAAAGGTCTCGATAGATTTACTTGTCGTGAAAAGTTATTATCTGATTTAAAGAATAATGATTTATTAGAAAAAATAGAAGATTATAAAAATTCAGTTGGTTATAGTGAAAGAACAAATAGCATAGTTGAGCCTAGATTATCTCTTCAATGGTTTGTTAAAATGAGAGATTTAGCAAAACTTGCAATAAATACGAAAGTAAAATTTTATCCTAATTCTTTAAAAAAGAATTTTATAAATTGGCTTACTAATTGTGAGGATTGGTGTATTAGTAGACAACTTTGGTGGGGTCATAGAATTCCTGTCTGGTATGATAAAATAGGAAATATTAAAGTTTCAAAGGAAAAGCCAGGAGATGAATTTTATCAAGATGAAGATGTATTAGATACTTGGTTTTCATCTGCTCTTTGGCCTTTTTCAACTCTAGGATTTCCAAATAAAAAATCAGAACTTTTAAAAAGATATTATCCTACTAGTTTAATGATTACAGGATATGATATTATGTTTTTTTGGGTTGCAAGAATGATTTTTCAAGGTAATAAGTTTATGGATTGTGATCCTTTTAAAGAGTGTTTATTTCATGGACTAATAAGAGCATCTGATGGTCAGAAAATGTCAAAATCACTTGGTAATGGAATTGATCCTATTGATATAATTAAAAAATATGGTACGGATTCTTTAAGATATTTTCTTGCTTCAAATTCGACTCCTGGTGTTGATTTTAGATACGATGAAATTAAGGTTAGGTCATCATGGAATTTGATAAATAAGTTATATAATATTGCAAGATTTATTATTTTAAATATAGATAATATAAAAGAGTTAGATGATAATTTTAAAGTTTGTAATATATTTGACGAATATATTATTGAAAAGTTAAACATCTTAATTATTGATGTTAATAGTAATTACAATGTTTATATGTTTCAAGAAATTACAAAAGACATTTCAAATTTTATATGGTCAGATTTTGCAAGTATTTATCTTGAAGTATCTAAATACTATTTAAAAAATGACAAAACTAAAAATACTGCAAAAATACTAAAATATGTGCTAATTCAAATTTTAAAAATCTTACATCCAATTATTCCTTTTGTAAGTGATTATATTTATACTGAAATATCAGGAAAAGATGATCTAATGGTCTCAAAATGGCCAGATAAATTAGATAGCTATGATATTAAAAAGTGCATAAAACTTCATGAAATAATTACTTTAATAAGAAATGTTAAAGCTGAGAATAATCTTAGCTTTAAAGATAAAATAAATATAAAAATAACAATTTTAGATAATCTTGATTTTAACTTATTTATTTTATATAAAGACTTTTTAAAATTTTTCTTAAATCTTGAAATGCTTGATATTTCAAATAATCCTTTTTCATTGGATGGTTATGTTATAAAATCATATAAGGGAATTGATGTATACTTTGAAAGGGGTATTTTTGAAAAAAAAGAAGATCTTGAAAATACCTTAATTAAAAAAAGAATTGATTTTTTAAATTCTGAAATTGAGAGATCTTTAAGAATTTTAGGAAATCCTAACTTTATAAGCAAAGCAAAAAAAGAAAAAGTAAAAGAAGAAAAAGATAAACTTTTTTTATATCAAAATGAGCTTAAGAATTTATTACTAAAACTAAATGGAAAATAATATTACATCTTTAATATCATATATTCAAAAAAGAAAAAAAAGTACTAAAGAAAATATAAAAGAGCGATTTTTAAACGCTCTTTTTGATTTTGAAATATCTTTTAAAAATATATTAACATATCATATAACAGGCACAAATGGTAAAGGCTCAACCGTTAAGTATTTATCAAGGCTACTTTGTGATAATAATTTAAAGGTTGGAGAATTTATATCTCCATACATTTATAATTTTAATGAAAGAATTTCTATATGTGGAAAAAATATTTCAGATGATGATTTGAAAAAATATATAAATATTGTCTTAGAATATGAAAAAAAGATAAATTATGAATTTTCTTTTTTTGAGATTATAACCTTAATTGCATTTATTTATTTTAAAAACTGTAAAGTTGATGCAATTGTTATAGAAGTTGGTATTGGAGGATTATATGATATTACAAATTTAATAAATTATAAATACTCAGCTATAACAAATATTTCATATGATCATCAAAATATACTAGGAAAAAGATTAAACGATATATTTTTACAAAAGCTTGGAGTATTAAAACCACATCAAAATTTTATTACAACAATAGACAAAAGATATCATAAAAAAATAATTAAAAGAGCAAAATTATTAAATTCTAGTTATGAGTTAATAAATTTAAATAAAATTAAAATAGTTAATAATTTTCCATATGAGTATATTTATGAAAGTACTAAATTTATTATCTCATCATTTGCAAAATATGAAATATATAACTCGCTTCTTGCAGTAAGATTATTTTTAAAAGGATTTCCTAGTTTTAGTATTGATAAAATAAATGACTCATTAAAAAAAACCATGCTTTTAGGTAGATTTGAAATATATAAAAATTATATTCTAGATGGTGCTCATAATAAATCTGGTTTGGAGGCATTTTTTAAAAGTTTAAAATGTAAATACAATCTAAATGATTTAGAAGTTATATATACTATACTAGATGGTAAAGACGCTAAAAAAAATATAGATATGATAAATAAATATTTCAAAAAGTCAAACTACGTTATTTTTCCAGATCCAAGATGTTTGAGTTTCAAAAATCTTCCTAAAAATTTTAGAAGTTTCGTTTTAGATTCAAAAGATAGTCTAGATAAGTTTTTAGATAAAACCAAAGATAAAAAAGTTGTAATAACAGGCTCAATCCATCTTCTTGGATATATAAGAAAATATTTAAAGTAAATTTTAAAAAACTATCTAATATATTATAGGTGATAGTTTGAGTATTAAATTTAAAAATTTACCGAATAATGAAAAACCAAGAGAAAAAATGATAAGGTATGGTGTTAGCAAATTATCAGACGGTGAGCTTTTAGCCTTAATTTTAAAATCTGGAAATAAAAATGAATCTGTGATTGATCTTGCAAATAATATAATAAGCAGTTATAAGACAATAAAAAACTTAGCTATAACATCATATAACGAATTATGTAAAATAAACGGAATAAAAAAAGCAAAGGCAACATCTTTGCTTGCTGCAATAGAGCTTGGTAAAAGAGTATTTATTATTCAAAATAATAATATAAAAGTAAATAATAACTACGATATTTATAAAGTAATTTATCCTGAGGTTAAAAATTTATTATATGAAGAATTTTATGTAATATCACTTAATTCTAAAAGTTATATTATATCTGTTGATAAAATTGCAAGTGGAAATAGTAATAGTGTATCTTTAAATATTTCAAGCATTTTTCATATTGCAATTAAAAATATGGCGAGCGCAATAATTATTTGTCATAACCATCCAAGTGGTGATTGTACTCCATCATATGATGATAGAATAACTACAAAAAAAGTTATTGATGCTTCAAGAACTGTTCAAATAAATTTAATTGATCACATTATAATTGGGAATAATGAAATATATTCATTCTTAAAAGATAGTAAAGAGTTTTTTAATATTTAAAATCATGCAACTAAAAATGATATAATAAAATAATAATAAATAAAATAGAAAGGGATAAAAATGATAAAAAAACTTATAAAATCACTTAGAGAATTTAAAAAAGAATCATTACTTTCTGTTTTTTTTATGTTTTTTGAAGCACTAGCAGAATGCGCAATTCCCTTTATTATGACTTATTTAATTGATGCAGTTAGTAAAGGTGATAAAAGTCCAACTAACATAAAGTATATAATTATATATTCATCTATTTTAATTATTATTTCATTTTTAGCGTTGTTTTTTGGAGCGTTTGGAGCAAAATTTTCAGCTTATGCAGCCTCTGGATTTGCCAAAAATTTAAGATTTGATTTATATAAAAAAGTCCAGGATTTTTCGTTTAAAAACATTGAAAAATTTACTCCTGCAAGCCTACTTACAAGGCTTTCAACTGACATAACATATGTTAGGATGGCATTTATGTCAGTTATTAGAACGGCAGTAAGAGGACCATTTCTTTTAATTTTTTCAACTACTATGTCTTTTATAATAAGTTATAAGATGGCTTGGGTTTTTGCAGTTACAATTCCTTTTATATTTATTTCTCTTTTAATAATTATTTTAAAAGTTATGCCGATGTTTAAAAAGGTATTTTTAAACTATGATAAATTAAATGAAAGAGTTGAAGAAAATATTTTAGGTATTAGAACGGTTAAATCATTTAACCAAGAAGAATTGGAAAAAACAAAGTTTGAAAAATACAATAATGAGCAGTTCAAGGATTTTAAAAAAGCTGATAAAATTGCAAGCCTATTTGATCCTGTAATGCAGTTCGCATCTTTTTTACTTAGTGCACTTTTAATTGGAGTTGGTTCAGTTATTATTATAAAAAGTTCAAGGTATAATAGCATTACTAAAACTTATTCGTGGGGTTTTTTATCTCCTGGACAATTTTCTTCCCTTTGGGTTTATTGTATACAAACACTAATTTCACTTATGCTTTTTTCAATGGTTATTGTAATGATTTTAATTGCTTATGAATCAGTAAGAAGAATAACTGAAATTTTAGATGAAAAAATTGATATTAAAAACTGCGAAAATCCAATCTATGAAATTCCAAACTCCGAGATTGAATTTAGAAATGTTTCGTTTAAATATGATGAAAAAGGAGATAATTATGCACTTAGCAATATATCATTAAAAATAGATGAAGGAGATTTTATAGGCATAATTGGTGCAACAGGATCTAGTAAAACAACACTTATAAGTTTGCTTGGAAGATTATACGATGTATCAAGTGGTGAGATTTTACTTGGCGGAAATAATATTAAAAAGTATGATCTAAAAACTCTTAGAAAATATATCTCATATGTACCACAAAAGAATATGTTATTTTCAGGTAGCATTTTATCTAATTTAAAATATGGTAATGAAAATGCAACATTAGAGGATGTAAGATTTGCGCTTGATATTAGTTTTTCTAGTGAGTTTGTTGATAAACTAGAAAATAAAGAAGAAAGTCTAGTAATGCAACAAGGAGCAAATTTTTCTGGTGGACAAAAACAAAGATTATGTCTTGCAAGGGCAATTTTAAAAAAATCAAATATATTAATACTTGATGATGCAACATCAGCTATTGATTCTAAAACTGATTCTAAAATAAAAAAAGATATGAAAGAAAAACTTCCTAATATTACAAAAATTGTTATAGCCCAAAGAATATCAGCAATTAAAGAATGCAATAAGATCATAGTTATGGATAAAGGTATGATAAATCAAATAGGAACACACGATGAGTTATTAAAGACCAATTTAATTTATCAAGAAGTTTATAAATCACAAACAAATGATGAAAAAAAGTAAGACTAAGCAAAAAAATCCTCTTATAAGAGTTATAAAAATTTTATTTAAAGAACATAAGTTTTTAATTATGGTTCTTTCTTTTGTCATATTTATAGCATCAATTGGATCAATTTCCTCATCGCTGTTTTTTAAAAATGTAATAGATTTAATAATAATGCCTGGTGTAAAAAATGGTTATAGTTTTGTATATAAGAAGTTTATTTTTATAATTCTTTTAATGCTTTTAATCTATATTACAGTTATTATTTCGGAAATTATAAAAACCAGACTTTTATCTTATTTATCTAATAAGTTTTTATATAATCTAAGAAAAAAGATATTCAATCATATGGAAAATTTAAAAATAGAATTTTTTGACAAATCTAAAAGAGGAGATTTGATGGCAATTTATACAAATGATGTTGAAACATTAAAAAGAATTGTCTTAGATGTTTTACCAAGTTTTATAAGTGCTATTATTACATTTGTTGGTATTCTTACTGTTATGGTTTTATATAATATTTATTTTACCCTAATATCGCTTGGAGCACTTTTGGTAATATTTTTATTTGCTAAAATAATTGGTAAAAGTGCATCTAAAGATTTTATTAAATACCAAGAGATGATGGCTAAAAAAGATGCTTTTGTTGAAGAGATGATGAAAGGGCAAAAAATCATTAAGCTTTTTTGCTATGAAGAAAAATCACTAGAAAGATTTAATGAGTTTAATGAAAATTTATTTAAAACATCGAAAAGAGCAAATTATTTAGGGAATTTAATGGTTCCTATACTACATAATATTGGAAATATTTTATATTGTATTATTGCAATAGTTGGTTTTATATTTTTTTATTTTAATGTTAAAAATTTAACTATTCTAGGTATGGGTGAGTTTAGTGTTGGAGTTTTTGTAGCATTTTTATCTCTTTCAAGAAGGTTTTCAAATAATTTTAATCAGCTTGCTCAACAGATGAATATGATAATATCAGGAGTTGCTGGAAGTAAAAGAATTTGCAATTTATTAGATAATTTAGAAGAAGATGATCAAGGTAGTGTTGAACTTGTTAATGCAACTTATATAGAAAATGAAGTAAAAGAAGTAGATTATGAAAGCAGTTTATATGCATGGAAGTATTACATTGACGGTAGAAAATGTTATAAATTATTAGAAGGCAGTATAAAATTTATAGATGTTAATTTCTCATATGATGGTAAAAAACAAATTTTAAAAAATATAAATCTAGAAGCAAAAAAAGGTCAAAAAATAGCATTAGTAGGTCAAACAGGAGCAGGTAAAACAACTATTGCAAATTTATTGAATAGATTTTATGATATATCTGATGGAAAAATTTTATATGATGGTTTTAATATATGTGATATAAAAAAATCATCTCTTAGAAAAGCAGTCGGTATTGTTTTACAAGATATTACTATATTTACAGATACTGTAAAAAACAATATTAAATATGGTAATATTAATGCACCTGATGATAGAATTTATGATGTTAGTATGCTTGCAAATGCTTATAATTTTATTAAAAGATTGCCATATGGATTTGATACTGTATTAGAAAATAGCGGTGAGAACTTATCTCAAGGTCAAAGGCAACTTATATCAATTGCAAGAACAATGCTTTTAAATCCACCTGTTTTAATTTTAGATGAGGCAACATCATCAATTGATACAAGAACAGAACTACTTGTTCAAAATGGTTTAGATAACCTAATTAAAGATAAAACATTATTTGTAATTGCTCATAGACTATCTACTATAAGAAATGCTGATATTATTTTGGTATTGGATAATGGCATGATTATTGAACATGGTAATCATGATAATTTAATGAGAAAAAAGGGAATTTATTATAATTTATATACTGGTCAAATTGAGCTAGATTAAAATTAAATAATACAGAGTTATTCAAAAATTAAATATAAAATTTGCAATATTTTATATTTTGTGATAAAATTTATGCATTATGTTGTACCACATTGGAAAAGTCTAAAATCATATATATGATTACTTTAAAAGTGAGTCTCTATAAAAAATAAAAATAAGGAGGGAACAAGATGTACGCAATTATTGAAACAGGCGGAAAACAATATAAAGTTTCTAAAAATGATGAAATTTATGTTGAATTATTACCTGAAAATAAAAAAGGTGATAAGGTTGAATTTAAAAATGTTTTACTTATATCAGGTGATAAGCCTAAACTTGGTACACCATATTTAAAAGGTGTAAGCGTTAGTGCAAAAGTTGTTAAAGTAGGAAAACAGAAAAAAGTTATAATCTTTAAATATAAAGATAAAAATAACGACGCTAAAAAACAAGGACATAGACAACCATATACACTTGTAAAAATTGAGTCTATAAATATACCTGCTTAATGATTAGTTATAAATTTCATGATTTAGAAGTTGAAGTATCAGGTCATGCTAATTTTAAAAAAATAGGTAAAGATATTGTCTGTGCAAGTGTTTCTACTATTATAGTTGTTTGTGCTAATTTACTTTCAAAACTAGATGATGAAAAAAACTACAACTATAAAATAGATGATGGTTATTTTAAATTAAAAATTGTAAATAAAAATAAAATAAATTATGAAATTCTTTTAAATATTTATGATCATTTGAAAGAATTGGAAAAAGATTATCCTAAATTTATAAGGGAGGTTAAAAAATGATTAAGTTAAATATTCAATTATTTGCATCTAAAAAAGGTGTTGGTTCATCTAAAAACGGTCGTGATTCGCATTCTAAAAGACTAGGTCTTAAATTATCAGATGGACAAAGTGCAAAAGCAGGTGCAATTATATATCGTCAAAGAGGAACAAAAGTTCATCCAGGAAAAAATGTTGGTCGTGGTGGTGATGATACTTTATTTGCAAAAGTTGCAGGTATTGTTAAGTATCAACGTCTTGGAAAAAATAAAACTCAAGTTTCAGTTATATAAGGATAACCTAAGTTATCCTTTTATTTTTAATATATGTTTAAAGATATTATTAGCCTAAAAGTTAAAGCAGGAAATGGAGGTAGTGGGCTTACCTCTTTTAGACATGAAAAATTTATGCCATTTGGTGGACCTGATGGAGGTCGTGGTGGAAATGGCGGAAATATAATTTTTAAAGGTGATAAGAGCTTAAATAATTTATTTAGGCTTACAAGCTTTAATATTATATGTGCTGAAAATGGCGAAGATGGTAAAAGTAAAAACTGCTATGGTAAAAATGGTGAAGATAAAATTATAAATGTTCCACTTGGTTTAATTATAAAAACAAAAGATAACAAATTTATTGCTGAGATAAAAAATGAAACCGATGAAATTATTATAGCCCATGGTGGTCGTGGTGGTAGAGGAAATTATTCTTTTAAATCAAGTAAAAATCAAGCACCTGATTACAGTGAAAAAGGTAAAAAAGGAGAAGAAATTGATCTAGTTTTAGAGCTAAAACTAATTGCTGAGGTTGGACTTTTAGGTTTTCCAAATGTTGGAAAATCTACGTTTTTAAAACAGACAACTAATGCTAATCCAAAAATTGCTAATTATCCTTTTACAACATTAAATCCTAATATTGCAGTTTTAGATATTTATGAAAATAAAATAACTATCGCTGATATTCCAGGAATTATTGAAGGAGCAAACAAAGGTCTTGGACTTGGATTTGAGTTTTTACGCCATATTCAAAGATGCAAGGTATTTGTTCATATTGTAGATATTTCAGAAAATAATCCATATAAAAACTATGAAATAATAAGAAATGAACTTCTAAAATATAATAGTGATCTATCAAAAAGACCTGAGATAATATTTTTAAATAAAGCAGAGCTTGTTGATGATATAAAAAAAAATAAGGTTCTTAAAGATTTTTCTAAATTTAAATTTAATCTTGTAGTAGGTTCTAATTTTGATCCTTCTACAATAAAAAAATTAAAAGATTTAATTTATAAAAAATATCTTATTGCACCAGATGTAGTATATGATAACTTGCTAGAAAAATATGAAAAAATGAAGTCTTTAAATAACTTTAATGTGGAATTTAAAGATGGTATTTATTATGTCTTTGGTGAGTTAGTTGAAGATTTATTTCATAGAGTAGATTTTAATAAAGATGATAGCGTTTTAAGATTTTCATACCAGCTTAGAGAAATTGGTGTTGATGAAAAATTAAAATCTATGGGTATTAAAGAAGGAGATACCGTTAATATATTAAATTATGAATTCATTTATGAGGCATAATATTATATTTTTTAAATAAAAGTAAAAAAAATATTTTATTTTATTATATTATTGATGTTAAATATAGAACAAGAAAAAATTATAAATTCAAAATATAATAAAATATTTGTAAATGCAGGGGCTGGAACTGGCAAAACTTTTACTATAATTTCTAAAATAAATAAACTACTTGATGAAGGAGTTAATCCATCTGATATATTATGTATATCATTTACTAATAAATCAGCCCAAAATTTAAAGCAAAGATTAAAAAATGATAATGTAGTAGTGAAAACATTTCATAAGTTCATCTATGATTATTTAAAAAGTATGAAAATTATAAATCATAATATATTAAGCGATAACATAAATTTTAATATAAATGAATTAAACAAAATATCAAAATATAAAAACGGTCAGATAAGATTTAAGCCAATTTTATATAATGATTATCAAGCATATTTAAAAAATAATAATTTAATTGATTTTGATGATATATTTAATAAGTTCTTAGATTGTTCATATGATAAAAAGATAAAATATTTATTTTTAGATGAGTTTCAAGATACCAATCCATTGCAGTATAAAGTCATTAAAAAATTAACAGATAATAACAGCTATATCTTAGCAGTTGGTGATATAAAACAAGCCATTTATTCATTTCGCGGAAGTGATAAAAATATCATTTCTAAGTTTGTAAAAGAATATAGTGCTCAAGTTTTAAATTTAAGAATAAACTACCGTTCAAAGAAAAATTTAGTAATATTTTTTAACAAGATAATAAAACAAAGATTTGATTTTAAATTTATTCCACTAATTCCAAGCACAAAAGAAGATGGAAAAATTTATGTTTTAAAATTTTTAGATGGTATAAAAGAGGCTAGGTATATAGTTGAGAAAATAAAATATTATCTCTTAAATGGATATAAAAAAAGCGATATAGCAATTATTACAAGAGATATTGTAAGAGCTAACATAATAAAATCTGAGATATTTAAAAGTTATTTAAATATCTCGGAAGATAGTAATAAAATAAATATTCTAACAATTCATAAAGCAAAAGGTCTTGAGTTTGAAATTGTTTTTTTGGTTGGTCTTGAAAAAAGTTTTTTTCCTAAGAAAATAGAAAATACATATAAAAATTTCATTGAGGAAAAAAGACTTTTTTATGTAGGAATAACTAGGTGTAAAAAAATTTTACATCTTTCATATTGCAAAGTATTTAATGATAAATATTATATGCCATCTATATTTTATTATGAAAGCCTATTTAAAAAATCATAGTTCATATTTTGATTGAAGTCTTGCAGGTGTTCTTCTTAAAAAAAGAATTAGTGGTATTATTCCAATTAGTATAAATAATGCCAAAACGCAAACAAGGGCAAGTAAATATACATAGGGAGAAATATTAAAGAAATTACTAAACCCAGTTGTTTTTTTTCCATTAAATATAAGAATACTTCCTATTGAAAAACCTGGTAAAAATGAAAATAGAAAATATGATAGAATTTCAAAAAAATAAACTTTTGAAATTTCTTTTTTTCTAAGTCCTATTAATCTCATTGTCATAATTTCTTTTCCTCTTGAAATAGTTGATCCTCTAATCATAAAAAATAATGTGAATGCTATTAAAAGAGAAAATATTGCAAAAAGGGAAAGAGATGATATTGCAGTAAGTATTTTTATCTCTCTATAAACACTATAAAAATACTTAGATGGATCAGCTATTTCAAAATCATTTAGTAAATCAGATTTTGATAATTCTAGTTTTGCATTATTTAAATCATTAACTTCAAATACATATCCATATTTTTTAGGTATCTCAATATAGCTAGATGAATCGAAAATATTTCTTCTAAGTCTCACGCCATAATCTCTAATTTCTGTTGGATAGTTTAGTTTTATATGATCATTTAACTTATTTTTAAAATCACTATTTACAATAAATATATATTTACCAAGCGTCATTTTTAAAGGTAAATTGGTGTTTTTATCATATACTTCAAATGTTCCTTTTAATTTTAAATTTCCATCGATTTTTTTGTTTATCGCATATGGCATTAGGAAGTTTTTAGTATAATAAGCGTCATTTTTTTTATCTTCTTCAAATACTTCTTTTCTAATAAAAGCCTCATCAAATTCAAGATTATTTAATTCATCATCATTTAACAAGTTCCCAGATAGATCATAGAATTTAAAACTAAAATCTCCAAGACGTGGCAAAAATTTGGTTGAAAATATACTGCTAAAGTCTGAAAAAACAAATTTATCATTTGTAGGATTATGGGAATTTTTATATGCCATAAATTTTGAAATAGTAGATTCATAGATATCTATATTTTGCTTTATTCCATCATATATATCTTTATTTTTAAAATATATATATTGATAATTACTTTTAGCAATTCCTACTATTTTAAACTTCATTAAAGAATAATTTGGGATTTCATCAGATTGATAAGAGTAGGAATTATTCCCATATTTTCTATAAAGTGTAAGATTAAGTAAATCTTTTTCTTTTTCATAAAAATTTACATCATCATCGTCATTTTTTAAAATTTTATTAGCAGTCTCGCTCGAAATTACAACCTCGTTATCATTTTCTGGTTTTCTTCCAAGATAGATATTTTCGCTATTATAGATATTAGGTAAAAGTCTAATGTCATGTTGATTACTTCCTGTAATTCCAGGATTTATATAATTAAAAATTCTAAAATCACTCATACTAAGAATATCACTATATGATACAAAACTTCTAAATTCTTTTAATTTTTGAATTTTTTCGGTAGCTTTTTTACTTGGATGTCGCAGATCATATTTTGAAAGAAGTGCTATTTGGTTTTTATTATATCTAAGATAGTTTATATCTTTTGATAAAATGGAGCTAAATCTTGCTACAATAAATGATGAGAAAAAAGCCAGTATAAACATAATAAAGATAAAAACTTTACCAAAAAATCTTTTATTTAAAAATACTCTTTTTAAAGCAGATAAAAATGCTGTATGATTTTTGATTGTTCTAATATTTTTTAATGATTTATTTTTAGGATTAAATTTAAACTTATCATTTTCATTTGAAAAATTATACTCTGAAAAGTTTTCACTGTCTGAAATAATTTTTCCATCTTCCATTAAAATTATTCTATCGCTATAAATTGTTGCAATATCTTTTTCGTGTGTTACTAAAACTACTAGCCTATCTGATGATAATTCTTTTAAAAGCATAATTATTTCATTTGTATTTTTACTGTCAAGATTTCCAGTTGGTTCATCCGCTAGTATAACATCGGGATTAAAGATAATTGATCTGGCTATACCAACTCTTTGTTTTTGTCCACCTGATAAATATTTAGCAATTCTTTTTTTACAATCAAATAATCCAACACTTTTAAGGGCTTTATCAATTAGTTCTTCATTTTCTTTTTTATTAAAATATCCTGCTAGATTTAATCTTAGCTCAAGATTTTCATAAACGCTAATATCAGGATTTAGGTTGTAGTTTTGAAAGATGAATCCGATTTTCTCATTTCTTATTTTATCAAATTTATCCATCTTATATTTACTAAAAACTAAATCATCAAAATAGTATTTTCCGCTTTTAAAATCATCTATCATTCCTAATACATTAAGAAGAGTAGTTTTACCACAACCAGAAGGTCCTGTAATTGTGATAAGTCCTTTTTTAGGAAATTCTAATGAGATATTATTTAAAACATGAATTTCTTTTTTGCTTTTTTTATAATAGTATTTTTCAATATTAGTAAGTTTAATCATCTTTTAGAACCTCCTTTTGTAAGGGTTGTAGCAATACTTGTTTTATATAGACTTCCAATATATTTTAGACTTGTTGTAAGTGATATATATAAAAGTGATATATAAAAAAGTATAAAACCAACAAAACTAAATGATGCAAAAGTTCTGAAAAAATAAATTTTATAAAGAAGTTTTGAAGAAATTAAGATAAATGTTAAAAAGAATATAAATGCAATATGCATTATTATTAGATTTTCAACAAATATAAACATATTGATATCTTTTTTATTGGCTCCTTGACTTCTAAAAATATTATAATCTCTTTGTTTAACTTTAAATATTTGCTTAAATAATAAATTTGAAATAACAGAATAAATAAGTATTTGGATAAATACTACGATAGTTAAAAGTATTTTCATAATATAAATAAATCCATCAATACCTTTTATTTGTTCAGATTTAAAATTTGTATTGATTAAAGTGTATTTTGTTTCAGAAGTTGAAAAATTTTCTTTCAATAGATTTTTTTTACTTTCAAATTGCGATTTTTCAATTTTATAGTTTAGTTCAGTATCATTTGCCATACTAATTATTTTTTTAAATAGTTTTGGGTTTAGTGCTACTAGACGTTCTCGTCCTTCGACAGTATAATTGAATGATTTTTTATTTTTTATTTTTATATTTGTGTTATCTACATTATACAAATATGATTTTTTAAAATAATACATACTAAACTTTTTACTATCGTATGAAATCTCATCTTTTGAACCAAGATAAAGATAATTTAGATATATCTCATCTTCTGGAATATTTTCATCAAGAATAAAATTTTGGTCAAATTCACGTTTTATATCATGTATTAATTTATCATTAAATTTGAATAAAAAATACTGTTTTGATTTTACTAATCTATTAATGTAGTTAGTATAATAAGTTTGCATTATTTCAAGATATTCCATATATTTTTTAAATAAGTCATCATGAACTATCATAGCAATTTTTGTTTTAAAGTTTAGATTATTTAACTCATTGTCAGCAAGTCCTACTGTTTTAAGTTCAAGTCTCTGAGATGAGTTAATATTTTTATTTAATGTATATTCATCGCTTGCCACGTATTGACCTAGTCTAAATTGTAATTTTTTACTTTTTTCAATAATTGCGACCTCGCCAATATTTTCAGGCATTTTACCATTTTTAAGTTTAAAATCTTTTGCATATGATAGAGGAATTAAAGTTGCATTTTCTCCATCGACTGAAATTATTCTATCAAGATATTTGGAATTTTCGATTGGTTTTTTATCAAGTATTTTACTTATTTTCTCTATTTCATCATTTGTGAAAGGTTTATTATCATTTTTATATAAAATGCTTCTATTATCAGCATTGAAGTTAAAAGTATCATTTACAGATCTTGAAATTCCTTTAAATATATAATTTTTACTAATTAGATTTATAGATGCCGAAATCAAAAATCCAAAAACAAAATATACTAAAAACATTAAAAATGATTTTTTAGGCTGAGAAAAAAAGTATCTAAAAATAAGTCTTAAAATGCTTGCTTTACTATTTTTTAAATTAGAAGTATCTAAACTGTTATTATCATAAGTTTCATTATTGCTTTTAGTAGTATTTAATTTATTGTTTAAATTATTGTCTGATACTATTTTTCCATCTTCTAGTTTTATCTCTCTTGTTTTATAATCTAGCAATTCATCTGGATTATGGGTTACAATTAGAACTAGTTTATCTTTGGATATTTCATAAAGAAGATTAATAATTTCTCTTCCCTGTTCTTTATCAAGGTTTCCGGTTGGCTCATCACAAGCAATGATTAAAGAATCTTTGGCAAGAGCTCTTGCAATTACAACTCTTTGCTGTTGTCCACCTGATAGCTGTGTTGCTTTATGTTTTATATATTTACTAAGACCTACTCTTTCAATTATCTCAAGTGCTTTTTTCTTTGCAGTTTTCTTATTTACTTTTTTAAATAATAATGGAAGCATTACATTATCTAAAACGGATAAACTTTCTACAAGATTATATTCTTGAAATACAAATGAGATATTTTCTTTTCTAAATTCTTCAAGCTCAACTGTTGAAAGTTCTGAAAGTTTCCTATCTTTAAAATAATATGTTCCATCATCTGGTTTATCAATTGCAGAAATTATATTTAAAAGAGTAGTTTTTCCACTTCCAGATTTACCAGTTATCGCTACAAATTCACAATACGAAAAGTTAAGTGATACTCCGTCAAGACCTTTGGAGATATTACTTTCATTATTGTAAAATTTATATATATTTTCAAGTTTTATTAAATAGTTGTCGTTCATCATATTTCGTGAATTATAGGCATAATAACTGGATTTCTACCAGTTGTTTGATTTATATGATTAGATAAAATTCTAATCATATCTTCTTCAATTATTTTACTAAAATTAAATTTTTTGTTTTTTAATATATTTAAAATTTGAACCTTTGCGATATTTGAAATAGATTGGATAAATTCTTCATTATCTTTCATATAAATAAATCCTCTCGAAATAATTATTGGGTTAGATAATAATTTAGCGTTAACCGGATCAATTAAGGCAATAATTGAAAATATACCATCTTCTGATATAATTCTTCTTTCTTTTATTATGTTATTGTTTATTGCTGAATAGCCGAAATTATCCATATACTGGTTATGACATGGGATTTTTTTAATAAACTTTAATCCATTTACAATATCAATCATTTCACCATTGTCTAAAACTATTGTGTTTTCTTTTTTTAATCCGATATCCTGAGCAAGTTGACAGTGTTTTTTTAACATTCTATTTTCTCCGTGAATTGGAATAAAATATTTTGGTCTAAGCAAAGTGAGCATTAGCTTTAAATCATTTTGTGAGCCATGACCTGATGTGTGAATATCTGCAAGCGGGCCATCTGTAATAACCTCACAACCTTTTTTATATAATAAGTTTATTGTCTGATTTATTGCATCTGTATTTCCTGGTATTACTGATGATGAAAATATAACAGTATCTTTACTTGTTGCACTTAAAAATCTATGTGTTCCATTAGCAATTCTTGAAAGTGCGGCAAGTGGTTCACCTTGTGTCCCTGTTGAAAGAACAACAAGCTCACTTGGTTTTGTATTTTTTATAGCCTCAGGCTTAATAAATAAGCTAGGATCAACTTTTAGATAATTAGATTTTAAAGCAATCTCAATCGCTTTTTGCATACTTCTTCCAAATACTGCCATTTTTCTTTTGTTAAGTATAGCAGCATTTATTATTTGCTCAATTCTATAAATATTTGAGGCAAATGTTGCAATTATTATTCTTCCTTTAATTCTTGAAAATAAATCAACAATAGAATCACCAATAACTTTTTCAGACTCAATTGGCGCTTTTTTTAAGGCATTTGTAGAATCTGATAAAAGTGCTAAAACGCCTTCTTCACCCATTTTTGCAAGCTTATAATACTCAGCGTGCGGTCCTGCTGGTGTAAGGTCAATTTTAAAATCACCTGTGTGAAAAATGTATCCATTTTTAGTTTTAAATGCTACTCCGTGCATATCTGGTATTGAGTGGTTAAGTAAAACAAAAGATACTTGAACATCGTCAAAATTTAAAACAGTATTACTATAATATCTTAGTAGATTATATTTAATATTATGTTCATCAAGTTTAGCATTTATTAAATCATAGGCAATTCCACAAGCATATATTTTTTTAATTTCTAAACTTTTTAATAAAAATGGAATTGCACCAATATGGTCTTCATGACCATGGGTTATAAAAAGTGCTACAATTCTTTCTTTATTATCTAAAAGATATTGAAATGATGGAATTATATAATCAATTCCTGGAAGATTATCATCTGGAAATAATACACCGCAATCAACAAGATAAATTTTATTATTTATTTCGATTACATACATATTTTTTCCAACCTCACCAAGACCGCCTAAGGCCATAAATGAGATTTTATCATTTTGGATCTTTTCTTTAGAAAAATCAACTGGTTTTATATCTTGCATAAAAACCTCCTTTAAGTAGAATGTTTTATAAATTTATTATAGCATATAAAGAAAAATCTTAAATATAAAGGGCTTAAAAATAGTTTAGAATATAAAAAAATAAATAATAAATTTGTTATAATTTATGTATGAAAGAAAATATAAAAGAAGAAATTGAAAAACTTAGAAAAATAATAAATCAGGCTAATTTTTTATATCATACACTTGATAAGCCTGAAATATCTGATTATGAATATGATATGTATTTATCACGACTTGTAAAACTAGAAGAAGAAAATCCAGAGTTTAAAACAAAGGATTCTCCAACTAATAAAGTAGGCGGAGAGGTTCTGTCTGGTTTTTTAAAAGTAGAACACGAAAAACCTATGATGAGCCTATCAAATGTTTTTACTTCTTCAGAAATTTTAAAATTTATAAATGATATAAAAGAAAAAGTTTCAAATTCAGATTTTATCTTTGAAGAAAAGCTTGATGGACTTGCAATTAGTATAATTTATAAAAATGGAGAATTTTTCCGTGCCATAACAAGAGGTGATGGATTGGTTGGAGAAGATGTTTCAAATAATGTAAAAACTATAAAAACTATACCACTATCTCTTAGTAAAAATATTAATATTACAGTAAGAGGCGAAATTTTTATGCCTTACAAAAGTTTTGAAAAAACGAATATCGAAAGAAAAAACGAAGGTCTTGAATTATTTGCAAATCCAAGAAATGCCACAGCAGGCACAATCAGACAACTTGACTCAAAAGTTGTTGCAAGAAGAAACCTTGATTCATTTATTTATACAATAGTTGATTATGATAAATTTAATATAAAAACACAGGTTGAAGTTCTTAATTTTTTAACTGAGTTAGGATTTAATACAAATAAAAATTATAAGATGTTATCAAAATCTAAGTGTGTTGATGAGATAATTAGTTATTTTTCAAAGTGTAAAAAAGAAAATAAATTTCAAACAGATGGAATAGTTATTAAGTTAGATAATCTACAAGAAGGAGAAAAATTAGGCCACACAGCAAAATATCCTAAAAGTCAAACGGCTTATAAATTTCCACCAGTTATGAAGTTAACTAAATTAAAAGATATAATTATGCAAGTAGGAAGGCTTGGAGTAGTTACACCAGTTGCTGATTTAGAACCAGTTTTACTTGAAGGCTCAGTCATATCAAAAGCAACTCTTCATAATTTTTCATACATAAAAGAAAAAGATATAAGAATAGGAGATTATGTATACATCTTTAAAGCAGGAGAAATAATCCCAAAAGTTTTTGGTGTTGAGATTAAAAAAAGAGAAAATAATTTATCTAAATTTTTTGAACCAAATAATTGCCCCAAGTGCAATACTTTATTAGAAAAAGAAGAAGATGGGATTATAGCATATTGTCCTAATTCTAATTGTCCAAGTAAAAAAATAGGATATTTTACTTATTTTTGCTCAAGACCAGTTATGAATATTGAAGGTCTTAGTGATAAACAAATTTCTATTTTAATTGATAATAATTTACTTACAGATGTTAAAAGTCTATATAATTTAGAAAATATGTCAGACAAGATAAAAGAAATTAGAGGATTTGCTGATAAAAAACTTTCTAATATTTTTAACTCTATTAAAAAAAGTAAGGAAAGACCATTTTCTAAATTATTTGCATCATTTGGAATTAAAAATGTCGGACTAAAAACATCTGAAATAATTACATCAAATTTTAAAAATATTGACAATATAATAAATGCTTCAATTTCTACTTTAACTAATATTTATGAAATAGGAGAAGAAATCGCAAGATCTATTTATGAGTTTTTTAAAAGTGATAAAAACTTAGAATTAGTTAAATTTTATAAAGAAAATGGTTTTAAT